>DASVQP010000051.1 GCA_036389135.1 Longimicrobium sp. | reverse complement strand
AGGCCGAGGCGTGGCTGGCCGACGAGGCGTGGCGGCCGTTCGACCTGGCGCGCGGGCCGCTGGCGCGCGCGGCGCTCCTCCGGCTGTCGGAAGACGAGCACGTGCTGGCGCTCAACGTCCACCACAGCGCGGGCGACGGGTGGAGCTGGGGGATCCTCTTCCGCGACCTGTCGGCCGCGTACGAGGCGGCGCTCCGCGGCGACGCCCCCCGTCTCCCGCCCCCCGCCCTGCAGTACGCGGACTTCGCGGCGTGGCAGCGCGGGTGGCTGACGGGCGAGGTGCTCGACGCGCAGCTCGGCTGGTGGCGCGAGCGGCTGGCCGGCGCCCCGCCGCTCCTGGAGCTCCCCATCGACCGTCCGCGCCCGCTGGTTCCCGGCGAGGCGGGGCGGACGCACGCGCTGGCGCTGTCGGAGGACACCACCCGCGCCCTCCGCGCGCTGTCGCGGAGCCAGGGGGCCACGCTGTTCATGACGCTCCTGGCCGGGTGGCAGCTCCTCCTGTCGCGCTACAGCGGGCAGGACGACGTGTCGGTGGGCACCCCCGTCGCGGGGCGCACGCGGCTGGAGACGGAGGGGCTGATCGGCTTCTTCGTCAACACGCTGGTGCTGCGCACCGACCTGTCGGGCGCCCCGGGGTTCCGCGCGCTCCTGGGCCGCGTGCGCGAGGGCGCGCTGGGCGCCTTCCAGCACCAGGACATCCCCTTCGAGAAGCTGGTGGAGGAGCTGGCGCCCGAGCGGAGCTTGAGCCGCACGCCGCTCTTCCAGGCGCTCTTCGCGCTGCAGAACAACCCGGGCGAGGCGCTGCGCCTGGGAACGCTGGCGGCCGAGCCGCTGGCCACCGCCGACGAGCCGGCCAAGTTCGACCTGGCGCTGGAGATCCGGGAGGACGGAGACAGGCTGGCCGGCTCCCTCCAGTACCGCGCGGAGCTGTTCGACGCGGGGACCATCGAGCGGATGGCGGAGCACTTCCGCGCGCTCCTGGACGCGGTGGCGGCGGAGCCGGAGCGGCCGGTGGACCAGGTGCCGTTCCTGGCCCCGGCCGAGCGGCGGCGGATCGTGGAGGAGTGGAACGCCACGTGGACCGGGCTCCCCGACGCCTGCGTCCACCAGCTCTTCGCCGAACGGGCCGCGCGCGCCCCCGGCGCCGTGGCGGTCGTCTCGGGAGACGTGGTCCTCACCTACGGCGAGCTGAACGAGCGCGCGAACCGGCTGGCGCACCACCTTCGGCGGCGCGGGGTGGGCCCCGAGGTGCGGGTCGGGATCTGCCTGGAGCGGAGCCTGGAGATGGTGGTCGGCATCCTGGCGGTGTTGAAGGCCGGGGGCGCGTACGTGCCCCTGGACCCCGGCTACCCGGCCGAGCGGCTGGCGTTCATCCTGGCCGACTCCGCCACCCCGGTGCTGCTCACGCGCGAAGCGCTGCGCGGCGCGCTCCCGGCGCGTGAGGGCGTGGAGGTGGTGAGCCTGGACGGCGCGGCGGAGGAGATCGCGGCGGAGAGCAGGGAG
>DASVQP010000050.1 GCA_036389135.1 Longimicrobium sp. | reverse complement strand
CACGCGGGCGGCTTCCGTGCCACTCACCATGCGCGGACTGGCAATCAGGAACTGTATGTAGTGGCTATCAATCACCTTGGATGCGTTCATAGCTGTAAGCTACCTGCTTACAACCAACTGCGTAACTCCTATCTGTGTGAGCCTAGCTGTCATTCGGTTTGCACCGCCGCTCGGGTGCCCACGGGTCGGTACTCCGGCCAGCCCGCCAGATCCGCCGCGAGCCCCTCCTCCGCGAGCGCCCGCTCCTCAGTAGGATCGAGCTTCCCGCATTCCTCGTCGAACCAGGCGCTGCGAAGCGCAGCCTCTTCCGCAGAGACTAGATCGCGATCAGAGGCGCGCGGATACCTCAACTGTTTCTCCCGGACCTGGGGATTCCAAGCTTCTTCACGGCGGTAGTGAGGTTCTGCTTCATGCGGTCCGACAGCTCGCTGCGTTCCACTCGGATCGCTGCGCCCTTCTGCGACACCACCGTCGACTTGAAGGCAGGCGATCCACTCCCTTTCGAGCGTTCGATTTCGTCCATCTCGCTACACCTCGTCGCTGTAAGAGATGATTCCCGCACATGCCACCAGGGCTATCGCTGCACTTCTACGCCAAAGAAATCCGGTTCGTTGCCGCCGACACGCGCAGAACCTCCGTCACGCGCCGCGCTCACACGCCGATAATTTCGTTCAGTCCAGCGATGACAAGCTGGATTTCTCGTCGGGACGCTTCGCCCAGCCGGTCGCTGATGCGCTCCGCCGCGAGCACACGCACCTGGCTGATCTTGACCCATGACGGGCGCGGGAGTGTCGGCGTTTTGAGTGGCAGGCTGAGCGGGAAACCCGCGCGTGGAGGCTGGCTCGTCAGCGCCACCGCGATCACTGTTCCGGAGCGCACGTTGAACGAATCGCGGCTGAGAACGAGCACAGGACGTCGGCCGGCCTGCTCCTGACCACGGACCGGATCGAACTCTGCCCAGCGGATCTCACCTCGGCGGATGATCACCGGTCAGTACTCCGGCCAGTCGGCCAGATCCGCCGCGAGCCCCTCCTCGGCGAGCGCCCGCTCCTCGGTGGGATCGAGCTTGGCACACTCATCGTCGAATCGGGCGCGGCGAAGCGCAGCCTCCTCCTCCGAAAAGATCTGGGTGCGTCCGCCGCTTTCCAGGCGGAGTTCATCCACCGTGTCGATGGCTCGTGTCTGCTCTCGTCTCTGCATCGGCTGCACCTTGCTAAGGAGCGTGTTTGCCTCGTCCTTGAGAAGCAACCTAAGCACACGTTACAACTTCATCCAGGGGCGCCACTTAACCGGTTCGCGGGGTGGCGGATTCCAGGCGGCAGGCGCACTCTGGGGACCCGCTGTGCGACGTGCGGCGGCGCGCAACAGACCTACAGCCGCTCCTTACGCGGTCTCCGCCCACCACTGGCGGAGGAGGTTGCCGGCGACGCGCAGGCGGTACTCGGCGGTGGAGCGAACGTCATCGATAGGGCGGATCTCGGACGTGAGCGCGCGGTGCGCGTCGTCGATGGAGCCGCCAGCCGCAAGGACGCGCTCGGTGTCGGGGGCGCGGACGACGGTGGCGGCCACGCTGCCGAAGGCGACGCGCGGCTCGGGGCCGCGGACGCCCGCCATCACCACCTTGCTGATGGCCTGCGCGGCGCGCGTCCCCACCTTTCGGAACCACTGCCGGCCCTCGACGCGCGGGACCTCGATGGCGACGATCAGCTCGTCGGGGCGGATGACGGTGGCGCGGTAGCCGGTGTAGAGCTCGGTGATGGCGACGCGCCGCTCGCCCGCCGTGCTGCGCAGCACGATGACGGCGTCCGCGACTGCGAGGACGGGGAGCGAGTCGCCGGCGGGGGAGCCGTTTGCGACGTTGCCGGCCAGGGTGCCGCGGTTCTGGATTTGCGCGCCGCCCACCTCGCGCGAGGCGGACACCAGCGCCGGGAGCCAATCGTTCACGGCGTCGGAGCGGATCAGCTCCGTGTACGTGGTCAGCGCGCCGATGCGCAGCACGCCGTCCGCCGTGATGCCGCGCAGCTCGTCGAGCGCCCACAGATTGAGGAAGCGCCGCGCCGGCGTCGTGCCAAAGTGCAGGTTCACGAAGACGTCCGTGCACCCGGCGATCGGCGTGCGCGGGCCGTCATCGGAGAGGATCGCGAGCGCCTCGTCCAGCGTGCGCGGGTCGCGCAGGTCGAGCGGTGTGGTGGCGGTCTTCATTCGCTCACGCTGTGGATGGCGCGGTAGATGGCCTCGTAGCCGGTGCAGCGGCACAGGTTGCCGGCCAGGCCGGTGCGCACCTCCTCCAGCGTCGGCGCCGGGCCGAGCGCCACGGCCGCCAGGATCATCCCCGGCGTGCAGATGCCGCACTGCGCTCCGCTGAACTCCGCGAACGCGCGCTGGTAAGGGTGCTCGCCGCCGAGCCCCTCGATCGTCACGACCTCCGTCTCGCGCGCCTGGGCGAAGGGGATGAGGCAGGAGACGACGGGCTCGCCGTCGATCAGCACGGTGCACGCGCCGCACTCGCCCTCGCCGCACCCCTCCTTGGTGCCGGTGAGGCCGCACTCCTCGCGAAGGACGTCCAGCAGGCGCTTCATGGGGTGCGCGTCGACCTCCGCCGGCGCGCCGTTCAGCGTGAAGCGCATGCCACCTCCATGATGCTCTCCGGGATCGCGGGAATCGAGCGCACGTCCAGCCCGATGTGGCGGATGGCGTTCACGAGCGCGGGGGCGGGGCCGTCGATCGGCATCTCGCCCACGCCCTTGGCGCCAAAGGGGCCGTATCCGCTCGGATTCTCTAGCACGATGACGTCCATGCGCGGCGTGTCCAGCGTGGTGGGGATGGTGTAGTTGGTGAGGGTGGGGTTCGCCATCCCGCCGTCCTTCATCACCACGTTCTCGTTGAGCGCCCAGCCCACGCCCTGCGCCGTGCCCCCCTCGATCTGCCCCACGACCATCGAGGGGTGGATCGCCTTTCCGATCTCGTGGACGATGGTCATACGCAGCGGCTTGACTTCGTAGGTGACCGGGTCCAGCTCCACTTCGGCCACGTCGCACCCCCAGCCGTACGCGGCGTAGGCGTCGCCGGTGTACTCGGTGTCGTCCCAGGAGATCTCCTCCGGCTTCTGGAACTGCTTGGTGACGGAGAGCGGGCCGTGCTCGCGGATGTACTCGCCGGGCGTCATGTCGCCGATCGTCTCGCGCATCTCCTCCGCGCACCTCTGCAGGATCCTGCCGACCACCATGCAGGTGCGCGACGCGACGGTGGGGCCGCTGTCGGGAACCTGGTGCGTGTCCGGCTGCACGATGTCCACCTGCTCGTACGGGATGCCGAGCGCGTCCGCCACGATCTGCGCGTGCATGGTGCGCGTTCCCTGGCCCATCTCCACGCTCGCCACGCGGATGCGCGCGCCGGTCTCCGTCGCCTCCAGCGTCGCCTTGGAGGACAGGTAGATCTCGCCGCTTCCCGTGAAGCCGGAGCCGTGGAAGAAGAGCGACAGGCCGATCCCCCGGTTGCTCCCGGCGTATTCGGCGCGCTTGCGATGGTAATCGGAGCGCTCCACACCGGCCTTCAGCGACTCCAGGGCGCTGCAGTCCTCGCCCATGATCTGCCCCGTGGCGCTGGTGTCTCCAGGGCGCAGGGCGTTCAGCTCGCGGAGGCGCACGGGGTCCATCCCCAGCGCCTCGGCGATGCGGTCCATGTGCACCTCGGTGGCGAACTGCGTCTGCGGCGCGCCGAAGCCGCGGAAGGCGCCGTTGGGCGGCGTGTTCGTCATCACCACGCGGCCGTCGATGCGCGTGTGGTCGCACCGGTACGGCCCCGCCGCGTGAATGCACCCGCGCGAGAGGACCACGGGGCTGAGCGTGACGTACGCGCCGCCATCCATCAGCACGTCGATCTCCATGGCGACCAGGCGCCCGTCGTTCATTACGCCCGTGCGGTGGCGGATGATGGACGGGTGGCGCTTGGTGGTGGCGATCATGTCCTCCACGCGGTCGTACACCATCTTCACCGGCCGCCCCGCCTTTCGGGCCAGCAGCGATGCATGCCCGGCCAGGATGTTGGGATACTCCTCCTTCCCCCCGAACCCGCCGCCCGTCTCCGTCTGCACCACGCGCACGCGCTCGTCGGAGAGCTGCAGGAGCGCCTTGATCGCCTTGTGCACGTAGTACGGGCACTGCATGGAGCCGTGGATGGTCATCCCGCCCGCCTCGGGAACGGCGATCACCCCGTTGGTCTCGATGTAGACGTGCTCCTGGTGGCCCGTGCGGTACGTCCCTTCCACCACCCGGTCCGCCGTCGCCATCGCCGCGGCCACGTCGCCCTTGCGGATGCGGATCGTCTTGAAGACGGTGGGCGACTGCTCGGGGTCGAGCACGGGCTCCTCGGTGTCGTACTCGATGCGCACCTCGGCCGCCATCAGCCGCTCGCGGTCCTCGTGGGCCAGGAGGAGGATGGGCTCGGCGAAGTGGTTGATCTCCTCCGCCACCAGGAACGGCTGGTCGTCCTCGATGAGCGCCACGAAGTTGCAGCGCGGCCCGGGGATGTCGCGGTAGTCGACGATGGTGAAGCCCGCCGGATCGAAGTCCAGGCTGATGGAGCGGATGCGTCCCTTTGCGATCGTGGAGCGGATCGTCCGCCCGTAGATCATCCCGGGGAAGGTGAGGTCGTCCACGTACCGGGCGGCGCCGGTCGTCTTGGCCATCCCGTCTTTGCGCGATACGCTCCGGCCGACGGCTGGGGTCATGCGAGCCTGTGTGTAGAAAGGGCGGTGGGCGTGCTGTGGTACAAATAGCTGTTTTTTCCCGTACGGCAACAGCGGGCCTCACACAGAGCCACGGAGGGAACTACAAGAACGGATAAGAAGTTCTTTCCGTCTTTCACCTTTCGGTTCTCCTCTGCGGCTCTGTGTGAGATTGCTGTTCGCCTTTTCGCGGGCTATGGTTGGAAGGTCCGCTCATCCGCCACCTCTTCGCCCGGCAGCCTCATGCGCATCCCGCCCATCCACATCGAGTATCCAGACTGGGTCGAGAGCACCGTCGACTGGGACCGCCGCTACACGACCGACGAGGAGAAGATGCGTCTCGCCATCGACGTCTCGCGCGCGAACGTGGTGCACGGCACGGGTGGCCCGTTCGGCGCGGCCATCATCGAGCAGGGGACGGGCGTGCTGGTGGCGGTGGGGATGAACAGCGTGGTGCGGCTGAACAACTGCACGCTCCATGGCGAGATGGTGGCGTTCATGATGGCCCAGTCGCGGCTCCAGTCGTTTTCGATGCGCTCCGATGGCGGCACCGTTTACGAGCTCGCCACCTCGTGTGAGCCGTGCGCCATGTGCCTGGGCGCCACGCTGTGGAGCGGTGTGCGCCGCGTGCTTTGCGGCGCGCACCGCGACGACGCGCGCCGCCTCAACTTCGACGAGGGCCCCGTCTTCCCCGAGTCGTACGCGTACCTGGAGGCGCGCGGCATCGAATTCGTGCACGGCGTGCTGCGCGAAGAGGCCAACGCGGTGCTGGAGATGTACCGCGCCGGGAAAGGCGTCATCTACAACGGATGAATCGCCTTCAACGCGGGCCCGCGCGTCTCGTCGACTCCGCGGCTCGCGGATGTGGATGGGGCAGGCGATGCCCCGGGCCGGCGGGCGACGTGTACACTGGCGTTCCAGCGCGCGAGATGTTGAAGCGCAGGATGTGCCAGACCGCGGCCACTCCGTCCTTCCAGTCGATCTTCTTCCCCTCCGAGTAGGTGCGGCCGGCGTAGCTGATGGGCACCTCGTAGATGCGCGCACGCGACTGCGCGAGGCGCGCCGTCAGCTCCACCTCGATGCCGAAGCGGGTGGAGCGGAGCGGGAGGGTCCTCACCAGGTCCGTGCGCGCCATCTTGTAGCACGTCTCCACGTCGGTGAGGTTCAGGTCCGTGAGCATGTTGGAGAGGAGGGTCACCAACCCGTTCCCTACGCGGTGCCAGAAGTAGAGCACCCGGCGCGGGCTCCCCAGGAAGCGGCTCCCGAACACCGCGTCGGCGCGTCCGTCGGCGATCGGCTCCAGGAGGCGCGGGAGCTCGAAGGGGTCGTACTCCAGGTCCGCGTCGTGGATGACCACCACGTCGCCGCCTGCATGCTCGAACCCGGCGCGCACGGCCGCGCCCTTGCCGCGGTTGCGCGGGTGCGTCACGAGCACGTCGATCACCCCCTCGCGGTGCATCTCCGCCACGATCTCCGACGAGCCGTCGGTGGACGCATCGTCAACGCAGATCACCTCCATGCGCAGCGGGACGGCGCGGAGGCGTTCCAGCGATGCGCGCACCGCGCCCGCCTCGTTGTACACGGGGACGACGACGGAGAGGAGGATCTCGCTCACGGCTCCTCCCTGTGCGTCGCCACCAGGAGCAGGCTCTGCCCCAGCGGCGGGTGCCAGCGGCTTTCCAGGGCACGGATCAGCGGGATTGCCCATCGGTCGTACAGGCGTGCGTCGCGGGGGGTGACGGTGCGCCTGCGCAGGAGAACGCCGCTGGCCCACCACGCCAGCACACCGGGAAGATTGACGTAGTGGAGCTCGTCCACCCCGAACCCCGCCCCGGTCACCTTGCTGCGGAGCCCGGGGCGCGTGTAGCGGCGGAAGTGCTCTAACGCCGCGTCCAGCGTGCCGTAGATGGCCGGGAGGGCGGGGACGAAGAGAAGAAGCCGGCCGCCGGGCGCGAGCACGCGGCTCGCGGCGCGAAGGAAGGCGTCGTCGTCCTCCACGTGCTCCAGCACGTTGACGGCGACCACGCTGCTGGCGCCGCGCTCGGGCGCATCCGCGTCCAGGTAGCCGTGCCGCACGCTCACGCGCGCCTCCCCCGCCGCCCGCTCGCGCAGCACGGCGAAGTTGTTCTCGGCCGGCTCCACCAGCGTGAGCCGGGCGTGCGGCGCCGCGCGCAGCAGGTGCTGGGAGAAGGTGCCGATCCCCGCGCCCACCTCCACCGCGTGGCTCCCCAGGTGGGGCGCGAAGCGGGCCGCGATCCACCGGTAGTAGTTCTTTGCCTCCGCCATGGAGTCAAGCTCGGCGCTCGCGTAGCGGAAGCCGGCCGATCCGTCGTTCGGCGCCGTGTCGTTCATCGCTGGGGAAGCAGGCCGCAGGAGCGGAAGGCGTTGGGCGGCGCAGCGGCGGCGCGGGGCGGGCCGCCGGGCACGATGCGGGCGAGTGCGGCGTTGTCGCGCGACACCGGGCCGACCACGCAGAAGTCGTCGCGGTGCGCCAGCAGCACCGGGTGCAGGTAGATGGGCGCCAGGTCCTCGATCTGGTCGATCACCACGTACGACGCCTTCACCTCCTGCGCCGCGCGGAAGAAGGTGTCGGGCGGAGCCACGGCCAGCGGGTACATGCGCCCCGGGTAGCCGGAGAGGGCGTAGAACAGCGTCGGCTTGCGGTTGATGACGGCCGAGCCCGCCGGCAGCTTCCCCCGCAGGTCTCGAGCGAGGATGAAGAAGTCGCGCCACGGCTGTTGGATGCAGCTGTACGTTCGCCCCGCCACCGCATCCGCCCGGCACAACGCCCCGAACCGCACCTCGCCGGCGAGCGAAGGAAGCATCGCCGCGCCCATCGCACCCGCGGCCAGGGCGGCGGGCCACCGCGCCGCGCTCCATAGCGCCGCGAGGTCTCGCACGGCTTCGCCGCCGTAGCGCAGCGCCAGCGGCAGAAAGGGGATCAGGAAGCGGTCGCCGGCCCAGGTGGGCGGCCACAGGAGCAGCAGTCCCACGTACATCGGCACCCACAGCTCGGCCACCCCTGGCCGCCGCGCCGCCCGCGCCCACCCCGCGATCGCCAGCGCCGTCACCACGGCACCAAACAGGAACCCCGCGTCGGGTGTGCCCAGGAGCAGGACGCCCTCGAGGGTGCCGAGGTAGCGTCCGCCGTTGTCCGCGATGCGCTCGAGCAGGTCCAGGGGCCCCACCGTGCCGAGCGAGGGCTGGTACGGATTCACGTACCGGAAAGCGCCAAGGTAGCCGGTCGAACCCAGCCGCGCGCCGCGCACCCCCCACACGATAATCAGGGGACCGACCGTGGCCGCGAGAGCCGCGAGCGCCTTCCATCGCCGCGCCGCCGCCAGCCACACGGCCGCCGCCACCAGCAGCGGCAGCCCGGCGGAGCGGGTGAAGTGCGCCAGCCCTGCCCCCACGACCGCCACCGCCACCCACCCGGTATCGCCCGTCCGCTTCATGTCGGGCGCGACGGGCGAGCGGGGGTCCAGGTGCGAGAAGGCCCACAGCGCGAGCATGGTGAACGCCCAGAACGGCACGTCCGACAGCTCGTAGTGCGCGTACAGGATCACCCCGGGGCACAGCGCCACCAGCACCCCCGATGCGAGCGCCACGCCCGGCGTGCTGGTGCGCCGGACCCAGAGGTACGAGAGCGCGACGGCGGCAGCCGCGAACAGCGCCACGATCAGCTTGAACCCGGCCCACGAGCTCACTCCCAGCTTCATCGCCGCCGCGAGGATGGCGGGAAAGACCGGAGGATATTGCGCGTGCGGCCGGCGCGCCGGGTCCCACAGCTCCAGGTATCCCTGGCCCTCGGCCAGCGAGCGCGCGAGGGCGTAGTATGCTCCGTTGTCGCCGCCGGTGTGCGGCGTGGGCTCGAATGCGAGCAGCACCAGCACCAGGTTCAGCGCCGCCAGCCCGAGCGCGATCTGCCACGCGCGCGGCTTCCGCTTCGCCCTCGGAGGCGCGGAGGCAGTTTCGGGCGCGGCGGTGCTGGTCTGCGGCGCGGTGCGGCGTCGAGGCATAGACGTGGGGTACTTCTGCGGGGGAGCGCCGGAAGCCGAAAAGGTAACGACGCGGGGGAGCGCCGGACAGACGCCCATCCGCCGCCGCGCGTCTTGACAGCTTCGCGGGCTCCAGCTAAACTCGTCGCTCGGGAGTCGCGTCCCTTTGGCAGCCCTTCACCGGGCCGCCCGGTCCTCCAGCAAGGAGGCCGTGGATGCGATTCCCTTTTTGCGTTGTACCCTTTGCGCCGATCACAGAACGAGCCGGAAGACCGAGCCATGACCGCGAGCTTTGCCCTCACGACGCACTCATCCGCGCAGATCCGTCTGCGCAGCCTGGCCGCGCCGTGCGAAGCGGCGATGAAGCCGGGGCTCGGCCATGCGCGAGACTCGCGACGGGGTTTGGATTACGGTATCACGTTCGGGAGGTGGCCGGAGTAGGGCGCTCGTAGGCCTGCCACGGCCAATGCGGCGCCAGACCAGGCGCCCCGCCTTCCCGAACGCAATCGGGAAGGCGGGGCGCTTTTTCTTTGGTGACGACACGCGCTCGTAGCTCAGCTGGAACAGAGCACCGGATTACGAATCCGGGGGTCGGGAGTTCGAATCTCTCCGAGCGCACTTTACCCGAACAGGAAGGTGCATCATGGACAAACGAGCATCGCCCGCTCCGCACGAGGCTGAGCGCGGCGGCACGGGACCGATCGACCACGCGCACTCGAACACCACGGGACCACATGAGCAACACGGGACGCTACTTCTACCACGATCCGCGCACCGGCCGCCGCTTCTGCATCGAGCCGATCAGCGAGCGCGATCAGAAGCAGGAAGAGAAGACGTGGACCAACGGCGGGATCGACCAGGTCCGCGGCGGGTCCATCCGCGAGGACGAGTCCATCATCACCGCGGAAAATGGCTTCACCGGCATCACCACGCTGCCGCCGGGTGTGAGCCCGGACGCCTTCATCGAAGCGCTCATCCGCGCCGAGGAGCGGGAAGGCTGAAGCCGAAGGGCGGGGGAGGAGACACACGTCCCTCCCCTGCCATCGAAACTCTGGGGCGTTAGCCAAGTGGCTCAAGGCGCCGGCCTGTCTCGCCGGAGATCGTGGGTTCGAATCCCACACGCCTCGCTGGAACAGAAGTGCGTGAGTGCGTTGGTGCGCCATGCCCGTCCGCGCGCGCCGGGGGATGAATCCCCCGGCTGGAACGACGGGAAGGCGGCTGAAGCCGGCTCGAGAACCGCCGCATCGTTTGTCATCCTGAGCACGCGCCACGCTGACCTCGTCCGTCCACCAACCTGTGGCGCGGAGCGAAGGATCTACTGCGCGTGTCGAGAGGCTCGCCGTTACCCGCCGTCCTCTTGCCTCGCCGGCTAGATCCTTCGATCACCGCAGAAGTATGGGCGCACGGCTGCGCTCGGCCGGGCGGCTCTCTCAGGATGACGAATGGGGGGGCACACTGGGCTCAGGACTTGGCACTTGGCACTTGGCACTTTTTTTCGCACTAACGCACTGCGATCCAGACCCATGACCACCACTGCCCTCACTCCGCCCTCCACCCGGCGCGGATGCCTTGCGCTGAACGCGTCGTTCGAGCCGCTCGCGGTGATCCCGGCGGCGCGCGCGGTCCGCCTGGTGCTGGAGCGGCGCGCCGAGCTCGTGGAGGCCGACCCCGCGCGCCCGCTGCGCTCCGCCGGGACCGAGCTCCCGTTCCCGGCCGTCATCCGCCTCGCGCGGTACGTGCACGTGCCGCGGAAGCTGCGCCGCGGCGTGTCGAACCTCCTGCTCCTGGCCCGCGACGGCTACCGGTGCAGCTACTGCGGCCGCCACCGGTCGGAGCTGCGGAGCCGCGAGTTCCTGACACGCGACCACATCGTTCCGCAGCAGTGGTTCAAGGAACACGGCGGCGATCCGAACACGTGGACCAACGTCGCAACCGCGTGCAGCAGCTGCAACGGGCGCAAGGGGAACCTGTCGCTGGCACAGTTCACCCGCGCGACCGGGCTCCGGCTGCGGATCACGCCCGCCGAGCCGCACTTCGTCCACCTGGAGTGGGCGGTGCGCGCGCTCACCCCGCTGCAGCGCAAGTACGTCACCGAGTTCTTTGGCGCCGCCGCGGCCGATGCGCTCGGGTGACGGCGGGGACACGAGCGGAGGCACGGAGGAAGTTCTCCGTGCCTCCGCTCGCTCTGCAACGTACCTTCCATGGAACCTCGCGTGGGTCACCAGCCGCAGATCATGGATACGGAACCGCTCGTTCGGCACCGCACAGATTCCCTCTGGGTCGTCTCCAAGCCCGCGGGGATGCTGGTGCATCCGGTCACGGCCGGGGGCGGCGGGACGCTGGCGGACTGGATCGCGGAGCGCGAGCCCGGCCCCGTGCACCTCGTCGGCCGCCTGGATCGCGACACCTCGGGGCTCGTGCTGGTGGCGCGCAGGCCGGAGGTGCACCGGCACTTCGCGCGGCACCCACCCGAGCGCCGCTACCTTGCGCTCGTCCGCGGCCATCCGCCGGACGCGGGCATCGTCGACGCGCCCATCGGACGTGATCCTGACGACCCACCGTTGCGCGCCGTGCGGCCGGAGGCCCAGCCCGCGCGCACCCGCTTCCACACCCTGCGCCGGCTGCGGGACGCCGCGCTGGTCGAGCTGGTGCTGGAGACCGGGCGCACTCACCAGATCCGTGTCCACATGATGCATCTTGGGCACCCGGTTCTCGGCGACCGATGGTACGGCCGCGCCGGCCTGGAGCTGATCGGCCGCCAGGCGCTGCACGCCGCTCGCCTCGTCTTCAACGACCCGAGCACCGGCGCGCCCATCAGCGTCGAGTGCCCGCTCCCGCCCGACATGGCCGCGCTCCTCGAATCCCTCGCCTGACTCGGCCGGCGTAGGCGATGGCGCGGCGGGTCCGCGGCCGGTACTATCCCGCTTCGCCCCAGACACCGAAAGAAAATGAACCGCTCACTCGACCCCGCCGAGCTGGAATCCGCCGCGGCCCGGCTACGCCCCGCGAACCTCGCCTTCGCCGCACGCTACACCGGCGAGACGGCGCAGCGGCAGCCGGTGCACACGGTCTACCAGGGCGCCCAGCACTTCCGCCACGATGCCGCCACCGAGCACGGCCGCATCGCCCTCGAAGCGTTGCGCGAGTACGCGCCCAGCGCGCACGACTTCGCCCACGCCGTCGGCATCGCCGCGGACGAGGCGCTGTACGCGCGGGTGATCGAGAAGCTGGAGCGCGAGCCGGTGGAGGACTTCCGCGTGGACTTCGAGGACGGCTACGGCTACCCGCCTGACGACGAGGAGGACGCCACCGCCCTCGCCGCCGCCGACGAGATGGCGCGGGGGATGGAGGCCGGGACGCTCCCCGCGTACATCGGGCTGCGGCTGAAGGCGCTCAACGAGGAGCTACGCCCGCGCAGCATCCGCACGCTGGACCTCTTCCTCACGCGGCTGCTGGAGCGCACGGGCGGACGCATGCCGGAGGGTTTCATCCTCACTGTGCCCAAAGTCACCATTCCGGAGCAGGCCGCCTTCTTCGCCGACGTGCTGGAGATGCTGGAGACCCGGCTGGACTTGGCCGACGGCGCGCTCCGCTTCGAGCTGATGGTGGAGGTCCCGCAGGCCGTCCTCGGCGCGGATGGGCGCACCCCGCTCCCCGCCTTCCTGGATGCCGCGCGCGGGCGCCTGACGGCGGCACACTTCGGCACCTACGACTACACATCGGGTCTCGGCATCACCGCCGCGCACCAGCGGATGCGCCACCGGGCGTGCGACTTCGCGCGCCACGTGATGCAGGTGGCGTTCGCGGGCACGGGCATCTGGCTCTCGGACGGCTCCACCGCCGTCCTCCCAGTCCCCGTCCACGAGCGCCCCACCGCCGACGCCGAGCGCGACGAAAACCGCGCCGCCGTCCACCGCGCCTGGCGGATGCACTTCGAGGACGTGCAGCACTCGCTCATCCACGGCTACTACCAGGGCTGGGACCTGCACCCGGCGCAGCTTCCCACGCGCTTCGCCGCGGTCTTCGCCTTCTTCCTCGCCGGCCGCGATGCCGCCGCCGCCCGACTCCGCTCCCTCCTCGCCAAAGCCGCGCAGGCCGGCGACTCGTTCGACGACCCGCACGCGGGGCAGGCGCTGCTCAACTACTTCCTCCGCGGCATCGCGTCAGGGGCGTTTACGGATGAAGAGGTGCGCACGCTCACCGGGCTGACGGGGGAAGAGCTGGCGAGCCGATCGTTTCACCACGTGCTGGAAGTGCGGCAGCCAGGATGAGTCGGGCTACCTGGGCTCCCGCACCGGCCGCGGCGTGGGAGAGCAGTGCCCGCGCGCCAGCGACGACAGGCACGGCGTCTCGCCGTCGACGGGTCCGGTGCCGCCCTGGCCCCAGCCGTTGGCTCCCCAGCACCAGCCCCGCCCTTCGGCATTCGTAGCGCACACCGCCTCGTGCACCGCCACGGTGCGGAAGCGGGTGTCGCCCGGCACCCGCACCGGCGTGGGGTGAGGCTGCATGTCCGTTCGCCCGGTGCCGAGCTGGCCCCAGTTGTTGCGGCCCCAGCACCAGAGCGCGCCTTCCGCGGTGAGCCCGCACGACACGCGCGCACCCGCGCTCAGCGCCGTGAAGCGATGATCCCCTTCCACCCGCGCGGCGGTGGTGCGGGTGCCGGTGGTGCCGTCCCCCAGGTCCCCGAAGTCGCCCTCGCCCCAGCAGTACGCCCGGCCGCTCCTGCCCAGCGCACACGCGTGCATGGAGCCCACCGACACATCCACCACCGGCTCCGGCAGATCCAGCCGCACCGGACGGCCGCTGCCGCGCCCCGCCTCTCCGCCCGACGCGGTGTCGCCCGCCTGGATCCCCCAGCAGTACGCGGCACCGTCCCTTGCCACGCCGCAGGTGAGGTATTCGCCCGCGCTCACCCGGGTGAAGCGCACCGGGCCGCCCACCGCGGTCGGCGTCCGGTTGCACGGGTACATGCCGCACGGCCGCGCGCCCATCCCTCCCTGCCCGTGGTCGTTGACCCCCCAGCAGTACGCCACGCCGTCGGTCGCCACTCCACACGTCGTCCCGCTCCACCCCGAGATCGCGGTGAAGCGCAGCGGGGTCGCCATGAGCCGCGGCGTGCCGGACCCCCGCGCCACGTTGGCGGGCGCTCCCAGGCTCCCCAGCCGGTTCTCTCCCCAGCAGAAGACGCGGCCATCCGTGGCAAGGGCGCAGGTATGGGCGTTCCCCACCGCCAGCGCTTTCACCGGCGCCGGCACCGCCACCCGCAGCGGGACGCGGCTGCACGGGCGCGTCTGGTCGTAGGCGGTGCACCTCTCCATCTCCCGCTCCCCCACCCCCAGCAGAGAGACGCGGGAGTAGCCATCTGAATCCTGCCCCCAGCACGCCACGCCGCCCACCGCGTCGATGCCGCAGGTTCGGCCTGTGCCGGCGACGATGGAGGCGAACCGCGCCTGCCCCGCATCGGCGCTCCGTGCCGCGGCGGGAGCGGCCGCCAGTGCGACGAGCAGGGCAGGGACGAGGAGGCGAAGATCATTCACGGAGTAGTGCTGCATAGCCATCGTGGCACCGGGGAAGAGGGCACTTCGGGTTTGTCCCACGAACTAGCTAACGCCGTCTTCAGCTGTTTCCAGCGGTCCGTATCAAGCGCTTACGTATCCGATCTGTACGACCACCCACCGCCCTCCTTCTTTTTTCCACTTTACGTAGATTCCGCTTCTCGTATTGCTTGCCAAATACGTTGGATCAACGAAGATGGTATCACTGTAGCGCCGCCACATCGCCGGCTTGTCTGCGCCCTGAAAATGCTCCGCATAAAAGTCGTATAATTTTTCGGTGCCTCCGTCCTCGAACCCGGTGAACAATTCATGGTACACCTCGTCTTTCTTCCTGAAGCTCTCAGCCAGTTCCGACCGGGTGTCGGAGCTTCCGATGGTGTCATCGACAAAGGTGTTGAACCATCGAATCGGCGATGTTCTTGGGAGAAGGGCCAGGAACCGCTGCGGATCGCCTGCAGCGAAAGCATTGATGTACTCCCGCATTGCCGCTTCCAGGGAAACCGCATCCGGGTCGCGCATGAACAATCTGACGGGCACGCTGTGCCGTGTAGCCCACGCGGTGTATGGCGTCGCCTTGCGAGCTACGCCCGTCACGGCTTCGGCCACCTTCCAGCCGCCCTCATCTCGCAACAATCCGTACACGTACGGATCGGTAGCGTCGGGGGTAGCCAGAACCCGGAAGGTGTCGCCGTGTGCCCTCTCCAGCCTGTATGGCATTGCGCGGACGTATGCCCACCCGTCTTCCACCGCGACGTGGACATCCGCGAAGATCACGCTTTCACCGATCGCCCGGTCCACCGAAGGCCGTAGGGCGTCGAGGATGGCCCGGCGCTCCGAGCTCCCCGGCGCGGGTGTGCGAGGGAGCTGTTGAGCCGGAGCCGCCGTGTCGAGCAGGGCGAGAACAGCAGCCGCTGCGAGGAGTTGCCGCATCATAAAGGTATTGTGCTTCGAGGGAGGATGATGAATGCGGGGGTGCGATGGGTCTGAGCGGATCTCGCGGAGCCAGAAACGCGCGGGGGCGCGGTGATTCACAACGGCTTGAGCACCTCGACGGGAGTGTTGGAATTCAGGTACGTGGAGTTCCCCAGCTGTCCCCTCTTGTTCGAGCCCCAGCAGAATATCTTCCCCTCGCTGGTCAGGCCGCACGCGTGATCCCCGCCCAGCGCGATCTTCGTGAAGCGGTGGCCCCCGCTCACCCGAAGCGCTTCGCGGCGGCTTCCCCCGGTGCCGAATGGGTTGCTCACGCTGTCGCCGAGCTGTCCTACGAAGTTCGCGCCCCAGCAGTGCGCATCGCCCGCGGCCGTCAACCCGCAGCTGAACCCGCTGCTCGTGTGGATGCGCTGGAAGTCCGTGCGGTTCGTGGCCAGCACGGGCGTGAAGGAGCACGGCGAGTTGTTGGGCGTGCACCGGTCCGGCACGGCGGCCGTGCCCAGGGCGCCGGCCTGGTCGGACCCCCAGCAGTAGACACGTCCGTCGGTGGCGATCCCGCACGCGTGCGCGCCGCTCACATCGAGCGTGCGGAACGAGAGGTTGCCGGAGGCGGGGGCGGGTGAGGTCGCGCATGGGTCCGCGAACGTGCCACCCACGAGACAGGTTTCCGCCGTCCTCCGGCCGAGCTGGGCGACGTAGTTGTGCCCCCAGCACACCGCGGCCCCGCCGGGAACGATTCCGCACGGCGTCCACCCCGTCGCCGCGAGGCTCGTGAACCGGTAGCTCCCCACTACGGGCGCGAACGTGGTCCGGGGAGCACCCGAGGTCCCGTTCCCCAGCTGGCCGTACGTGTTGTCCCCCGAGCAGGTCGCGACGCCGTCACCCACGAGGGCGCAGATGTTCCCGCTGCCCCTGCTGACGGTGAGGACGCGCTCGCCGGCGAGGATGCGAAAGGGCGTGGGTCCCGACGTGCCGCCCCAGCAGTAGAACTCGTCCTGCGCGTTGCGCGCGCACTGGTTCCGGAACAGCTCCGACGCGGTGATGCCCGGGACCGGATCCTTGGGCCGAATGAGGTAGCCCTCGCCCCAGCAGTAGATGGCTCCGCTGCTGGAAAGACCGCAGGTGTGTTCTCCGTAGGCGGAGACGTCCCGCCAGGTGCCCGCGGGCTCGGGCTGAGTCGCGTCTTTGCATCCGGAGACCAGGACCAGGGCCACCGTGGCGAGCGGTGCCAAGCTTCTGCGCATTGGGAGAACGGAGTAATTGGGAGGGATGGGCTACACGCTGGAACGTATGTTTTATCGCATCCTGGCGCAATCCAGTCGGCAGGCCGTGGGTTTGTAGGCCGGAACGGCCGGGGGCGATTTTCCAACCAGGTGGGCGATCAGGGCGTCACTACCGCGCCGACCGCGACCCCCCGCGATGGACTCCATCCTCGCCCGCCTCGCCCGGTAGGAAGCGAAGCGGCACGGAGAAGACCGTCTTCTCCGTGCCGCTTGCATCATCTCACCCGCACTGCGTCACCCGCGCGGCGCGATCCTCAAAAGCTCTCCGTTCTCCGCGTCGGTGACGAGGTAGAGGGCGCCGTCGGGGCCCTGGCGCACGTCGCGGATGCGCTGCCTGCGGTCGGCGAGGAGGTGCTCCTCGCCGGTCACGCGGCCGTTGGCGAGCGTCAGGCGAACGAGCCGCATCTCCCGCAGCCCGCCCACGAAGAGGCTGCCGCGCCACGCTGGGAACGCGCTTCCCGTGTAGACCTGCGCGCCGGACGGGGCGACCACCGGGTCCCAGTAGTAGACGGGCTGCTCGGTGCCCGCGCGCTGCGTGGTCGCGGCGCCGAGCGCGGAGGTGATGGGCGAGCCGTTGTACTCCACGCCATACGCCACGATGGGCCAGCCGTAGTTCTTGCCCTTCTCCACGCGGTTCACCTCGTCCCCGCCGCGCGTGCCGTGCTCGATCGTCCAGAAGTTCCCCTGCGCGTCGAAGGCGGCCGCCTGGATGTTGCGATGGCCGGTCGACCAGATCTCCGGGAGCGCGCCCGCCCGCCCGATGAACGGATTGCCCGGCGCCGGCGCGCCGTTCGCCGTAATGCGCAGCGTCTTCCCCAGGTGGCTTCCCAGCTCCTGCGCCTGCGGCCTCGTGGTCCGGTCCGAGCGCTCACCCATGGTGACGTACAGCATCCCGTCCGGCCCGAAGGCGAGGCGCGAGCCGTAGTGCATGTTGTTCTGGTACGTCGGCCGCGTGCGCAGGATCACCCGAACCTGCTCCAGCCGCCTGCGGTCCGTAGAGAGCACGCCACGCGCGACGCTGGTGCCGTTGCCGCCGTCGCGCGGCTCGGTGTAGCTCCAGAAGACGGTGCGGTCGGTAGCGAAGCGCGGGCTCAGCGCCACGTCCAGCAGCCCGCCCTGCCCCCGCGGATCAACCTCGGGAAGCCCCGCCAGCGGCGCCCCGACCTGCCCGTTGGCGGCGACGATGCGCATCCGCCCCGGCTTCTCGGTGATGAGAAAAGTTCCGCCCGGGAGCGGCTCGACGGCCCACGGCTTCGTAAGCCCGCGTGCCACCACGGTCACGTTGAAGGCGGCGTTCGACTTCACGCCGCACGCCCGCGTCTGCCCCGCGAAGGCGGGGCGCTGATCCGACGCGTTCGCATTGCCGCTCGGAAGGGGCGTGCACGCCTGCGCCTCCGCCGTCTGGACGAGCGAGGCCTCCGCCCGCTTGCCGCCCTCGGGAGCGCAGGCCGCCGCGAGTGCGAGAATCGGTGCTACCGCTACAACCATCTTGCGCATGAGTCCAGCCCCGGTAGTGCTTAGAAGATCGGCCATTCGCAGGCCGGTGGTGGGGGCGGATGCTGCAAGAACGGTGCGGGGTCAGCGCAGCGGCTTGCGCCAGATGAGCTGCACCTCGTGTGGCAGCGACGGATACACGCCGCGGTTGGCCTCCGCGAGCACGCACCCCTGCCGCGCGTAGAACCGGCAGGCGGGGACGTCGATGTTCTGCGTCTCCACCTTGAGCTCCGTGCACCCTCTCGCCCGCGCCCACGCCTCCACCTGGCGAAACAGCGCGGTGCCGACTCCCTGCGCGCGCACGTCGGGCGCGACGCGGATGTCCCACAGCACGGCCAGGTCGCGCCGTCCCTCCAGCATGTCCACGCCGGGAGTGCGGAACGCGACCGCCGCACCACCCACCCGCCGCCCGTCGCGCCACGCCGCGAACACTGCCCAGCTCGACAGGTCGAAGTTCTTCGCCCACCCGGCCGGCCCCTCCCCCGGGATCGCGTCGTGATCCTTGACGTACGGAGCCTCGACCGGCCTCTCCATCAGCTCGAATCCGCCGCCCGCCTCCGCCACTTCGAACACCGAGCGGACCTCGAACGCGATCGCCACCCTGGCGTACTCATCCAGCGCGGTAACCGGCTCTTCGCGGATTTCGACGGTCACGCACGCCTATCATCACGGGCAGACCGGAGCGCATCGTCAGTGACGTACACTTGGCCTGCTCGCTCGCGGGTCTGGCGCGCACGAGCCAACGTCTCGCCCACGTCCATGGACGAGCTACCAAGCGCCCGCTCCAAACACGCGATCGCCTCGCGCTCGATGCTCCGCCGGTGGCGCGCGGCGCTGAACGTGAGCTCCTCGTGCAGATTTTTGGAGAGCTCCAGGATCAGCGTGGCCATCGCTCACTCGTGGGTTGATTTGGTGCGAAACGAAGACGCGCTACTCGTCTTCCACCCGTAGGTGCGTCACCTCCACCGGCACACGCTCCGCCAGCGCATCGGCGACGAGGCTGCGGTGGCAATGAGTGGGGTCGGCTTCGAGGCAGAGGAGGCAGACGCGGCGGCCGGAGCCCACGAGCGTGGCCAGCGTTTCGAGGTCGGCCTGCGCGGCGGGGGTGGCGAGGTGCTCCGCGAAGACGGCGCGCATCTCGTCGTGGCGGCCGGCGCGGGCGGCGGCGCGCCCCTCGGAAGGCGTGCCGAGCCCGCGCAGGTGAAGGTACTCGATGCTGGCGCCCGACAGGTTGGCGGCGAGCGCGGTCTTGGCGAACCCCGGCCGTCGCGAGCTGGCCAGGGCGCGCACGTCCACGACGAGCTCCACCTCCGCATCCCGCAGCGCCGCCAGGAACCGCTTCACCGTCGCGTCTTCGTAGCCGATGGTGGCGACCGGCGTCATGCGTCCGGCGGGGTCTGCGCGGCCTGCGCGCGCAGCAATTCCACGTTGCGCTTGAGCGTGGCGAGCATCTCCTCGTACACCGGGTCCGGGGAGTGGGCGAGCACGTCCGCCACCGCCGCCATCGCGTCCTCGTGTGTGTTGATCGCCTTCTGCAGGTTCACCTTGAGGTTGTCCTGTGGCTCCATCGAAAGCTCCGCGATGTGAAATGTGGAAGTGGATAGCTTCAGCAGCGCGACGGCCTGCTCTCGCCGGACGCTGGGAAAGTGATCGAGGAAATCATCCAGCGTGTAGCCGCCTTCAAGGTACTCGACGAAAGTTCGCGCTGGGACGCGCGTCCCGACGAACACGGGATTGCCGCTGTGCACTTCGGGATCGCTGTGAACGACGCTGCCGTCCGGCAGTGCGAGCGGGCGGGCACCCGTATCCATCTTCCCCCCGGCTGTCGAGTCCGCGCATCCCCGTCCACGCTCCAGCAACCCGCGAGCCAGCAGCAGGAACCCACAGCAACCCTGCCCCTACTGCTGTTCTCTCTGCGTCTCCGCGCCTCCGCGTGAGACCTGCCGTTCCTACTCCGGACGTGCACCCTGCGCGATCCAGCGGCCGAGGAGCGCGCGCTCTTCAGGCGTCATAAAGGTCTTGTTGGCGGGCGGCATCGTCGCGGTCTCGACGGCGCGGACCCGGATGCGATCCACGCGGGCCAGGATCTGCTCGGGGGTGTCGAAAGCGACGCCCGCGGGTGCCGCGCCAAAGGTGCGATCGGCCGGACTGGCGGAGTGGCAGACGGTGCATCGCTTCTGGATGACGGCGTTCGCCTGCGCAAAGTTGGCGCGCTCACCCGCGGACGCGTCGGTGCGGGACGCGGCCGGGCGCACCAGGAGGAGGAAGAGTGCGCCGAGCGTCGTCGCGAACGTGGCGGCGAGCGCGGGCTTCCAGCGCGGAAAGGTGAAGCGGACGTTCAGGATGTGGCGCACCGTGGCGCCCGCCAGCACCAGGATGCCCAGGAAGAGCCAGTTCAGCCGGTGCCCGTACAGGTCCGGGAAGTGGCTGCTCAGCATCAGCACGATGACCGGGAAGGTCAGGTAGTTGTTGTGGATCGACCGTTCCTTGGCGCGCTTCGACGGCGCCGGGTCCGGCCGCTCCCCGCGCTCCGCGGCGGCCACCAGCACGCGTTGCGACGGCATGATGACGCGGTACACGTTGCCGGCCATCAGCGTCCCCAGCATCGCGCCCACGTGCAGAAAGGCCGCGCGCCCGCTCAGCAGCTGCGTGAGCGCGTACCCGGCCCCCAGCACCAGCGCGAACCCCGCCACCGCGCCCATCCGCCCCATCCGCGAAATCGCGCGGCCCAGCACGAAGTCGTACGCCAGCCACGCCCCCACGATCGAGCCCGCTGCTACCCCGACCGCCTGCGCCGGGGTGAGCTCGCGCACCGCCGGATCCACCAAAAGCGCGCCGCCGCTGGCGTAGTAGACGACGACGAGGAGCGCCGCGCCCGTGAGCCAGGTGGTGTACGCCTGCCACTTGAACCAGTGCAGCGTCCGCGCGAGGTCCCACCCCACCACGTTCTTCTCCATGCGATAGAACGCGCCGCTGTGCAGCAGCCAGATATCCCCCTCCTTCCCCGGATCGGTGGGGACGAGATTGCGGTCGATCCAGTTCCACAGCAGCGAGTTGCCGATCCACATGATCCCCGCGATCACGTGGATCCAGCGGAAAACGAGGTCGAGGATCTCGCGAACGGCGGGGCTCATCAGCTGCCGCGGTAGGTGGAGTAGCCGAAGGGGCTCAGCAGGAGAGGGACGTGGAAGTGCTCGCCTCCGTTCTTTACCTGGAAAACGATCGCGACTTCCGGGTAGAACGCGTCGATGCCCTGCGCCGCGAAGTAGCCGCCCGTGTCGAAGACGAGCCGGTACGTCCCCTCGTCCAGCGGCGCGCCAGATGGAAGGAGGGTGCGCAGGCGCCCGTCCGCATCGGTTTCGCCGCGCCCAAGCGGTGTCGCGGCGCCATCCGCCACACGCTCCAGCTCGATCGCCACGCCCGCTGCGGGGCGGCCGCGGGCGGTGTCCAGCACGTGCGTCGTGATCGCGCTCATGGTCGGGCTTGGGGGTGTGGATTTCGTTTGCTCGCCGCGTGCAGCCAGCAGCTTCTCCAGCCGGATCCGGGTGATCTTGCTCTGCTCCGCCGCCGCGATGCGCAGCTCGGCGGCGGGGTCGTTGCCGAGACGCTGGCGAAGGAGGGCGAGCATCTCGTCAGCCGACTTCCCCGTCGCGCAGACGATGTAGATGAAGCCGAAGCGCTGGTCATACTGGCGGTTGCCCTCGGCGAGCGCCCGCTGGGTCTCAGCGGCGGCGCTGCTCACCCCCGCCTGCTCCCCGGCGGACCACGCCTGCTCGCGCGAAGTCTGGCCCGCCTCCGCCTTCTTTTCGCCGATGCGGGGGTGGCTGCGAAAGGCTTCGAGCCAGTCCCGCTCCTCCAGCGCCCACCAGATCTCGTCCGCGCGCTCCTGCAACGCTGCCTCGTCCGCGAACGGCCGCGCCGCCGCCATCCGCCGCGCCCACTCCCGCGATCCGCAGCACGTGAGCAGCTCGCGGACGGCGTCGTCCGGCGGGAGGGCGTTGAAGCGGTCGAGGGCGGTCATGGGGGCGATTTTAGGTGGGGTGGCTCCGGGCGAGTGAACTCGCTGCAACAACAGCACAAAGTCCGCCTGCGCGGACTCCGGGTCTTACATCGCGTTTCGCGAGCCGGCTTCAGCCGCCTTCCCGTCGTTCCAGGCGGGGGCTTCAGCCCCCGCTGCTCTCGCCCCCGGTGTGCCGCGCGTCCAGCACCCCGAACAGCCGCAGCCGCGCGATCCCGCCATCGGGAAAGACGTTGAGGCGCACGTGCGTCGCGGGGCCGGCGGCGATGACCTCGTCCTCGAAGCGGTGGCGGGCGTCGGGCTGGAGGCGGGTCTCGGCCAGCAGCGGTGTCCAGGGCGCGGAGTGGGCGGCGAGCGCACCGGCGGTGGCGCCGGGAAGGTGGATCGCTTCCAGGGTGCACCGCTCGGGGGAATTGCCCTTGAAGAGGTCCGTGTCGATCTCCACGCGGTGGATCGTGCCCGGCGCGGCAAGGCGCACGATGCTCCAGTCGTGGCCGGGGCCGCGGCGGCGGCGCGTCTCCCAGCCGTCGCCCATGAAGAGCGAGCGGCCGGGCAGGACCAGGTTCTGCCGGTCGCCGTAAAACACGTCGCTGCACGACACCACCCACCCGCCGTTCTCCATCGCCGCCAGGTCCACCTCGCCTCCCGCGCGGGCGAAGCGCGTCCAATCCGGCACCACCTCGCCGTGCACCCGCAACCGCGCCACGCCCCCATCCGGGTAGATGTGGAAGCGCAGGTGGGTGAAGCGCCCGTCGTGCTCCACCGGGAAGCGGTTCTTGTGATCGCCCCGCAGCGGCGACTTCGGGAGGATCTCGGTCCAGTCCGCGTGCACCAGCTCGGCGGCGGACGGCGTGCCGGGGACGGAGCATCCCTCCAGCGAGCAGTGCTCGGGATAGTTGCCGCGGAAGAACGCCGTGTCCGCCACCACCCCGCGCACGATCCCCGGCGCGCCCAGCCGGACGATGCACCAGTCGTGGTCCGGCGAGTGGCGGCGGGTCTCCCACCCGTCCATCCACTTGCCGCGCTCAGTGTACGCGCCCTCGCGCCACTCGGCGGGGCCGGGCTTGAGGAGGCCGTCCTTGGGGGCAAAGAACTCGTCGTTGGCGGCCAGCACCGCGCCGCCCAGCCGCTCCGACGCCAGGTCCGGCAGCTCCTCGAAGTCGATCATGCGATGTCGCGAAGGAGGATGCGCCCGGCCGGCTGATCCGGAAAGCGGCCGCGGTCGTACACCTGCACCCCACGAACGTACGTCGCCAGCACCTCCCCGGCAAAGACTCCGCCCGCGTACGGGGTCACTTTGTGCCTGTGATGAAGCACATCCGGCCGCACGGTGGCATCCGAGTCCGGGTCCCACACCACCAGGTCCGCGTCGCACCCCAGGGCGATGGAGCCTTTGCGCGCTTCCAGCCCCGCGAGACGCGCCGGGGCCGCGCACATCCACTCCGCGATGCGCTCCGGGCCAAACCCACGCGCCCTGGCGGCCGTCCACATCACGCGCAGCCCAAGCTGGAGCGACGCGATCCCGCCCCACGCCGTGAACCAGTCGCCCGCCTTCATCGCCGGCGGGCACGGCGAGTGGTCGGATGCGACGAGGTCCACGTCCGCCGCCGCGAGCGCCTCCCACAGCCGCTCGCGGTTCGCCCGGTGGCGGATCGGGGGCGCGCACTTCCACTCCAACCCGTCGTCGCGAATATCCTCCGCCGCGAAGTGCAGGTAGTGCGGGCAGGTCTCGACGGTGATCGGCAGCCCCTCCGCGCGCGCATCGCGGAGCAGGGGAAGCGCCTCCGCCGCCGCCAGGTGGACGATGTGCACCCGCGTCCCGAGCTCGCGGCAGAGGCGGACCATCATCTCGATGGCCTCGACCTCCGCTTCTGGCGGGCGGGAGCGCAGGTATGTGGCGTACGCGCGCGGGTCATCGCCGGTGATGGCCGCGGCGGCGCGCTCCAGTGGCGCCGGCAGTTCGGCATGCACCAGCAGCGGCGCGCGCAGCTCAGACAAAATCGGCATCGCGAGCCGCAGCTCCGCCTCACCGACGTGGCCGAACTCGGCGACGCCCGAGGGAGCGAGGAAGCACTTGAAGCCGAGCACCCCCGCCTCCCACAGCGGGCGCAGCTCGGCGTCGTTTCCGGGCACCACGCCTCCCCAGAACCCCACGTCCACGCCGCACTTCCCGCGCGCCGCGTCCAGCTTCGCGCGCATCCCCTCCGCCGAAGCGGTGGCGGGGATGCTGTTCAGCGGCATGTCCACGATGGTCGTGACGCCGCCGGCCGCGGCGGCACGGGTGGCGGTCTCGAATCCTTCCCAGTCCGTCCGCCCCGGCTCGTTGACGTGCACGTGCGTGTCCACGAGCCCCGGCATCAGCACCGCGTCGCCCGCATCCACCACGGTCGCGCCATCCCCCGCATCGTCGAACGCGCGCACCGCCGCGATCCGGCCGCCCTCCACGTACACCGACGCGGGACGCACGCCATCCGGCAGGACGACGCGGCGCGCGCGGAAGACGACTCCGCTCACGCGACGCGCAGGCGGTACATCCCCTCGCCCGGCGCGAAGCCCATGCGGCGGAGGTACTTCGTGTGCTCGCTGCTGCCGGGATCGCTCAGGATCTCGTGCACGCCCAGCTCGCGAAAGAACTCCGCCTGGTCGGTGAAGAGGTAGCGCCCCGTCTTGAAGTCGCGGAACTGCGGGATCACGAAGTCCAGCACCACGTGCAGCGCCCCATCCCCCCGCATCTCACCGATAAAGAGCCCCGCCGGCACCATGTCGCGCAGCACGAAAAAGGTGAGCTGCCCCGCGGCCGGCGTGTGCGTGAAGCCGGGGAGGAAGCGCTGGATGTCGGCCTTGTAGAAGTCCAGGAAGTAGCGCAGGTACTCCGAATCTGGCTGCACGCGCAGGAGCTTGAAGTACTCGCGCGAGCCCAGCATCTGCCGCAGGTAGTACAGGTTGATGAGCACGATCAGCCCGTTCACCGCCGCCACGGGATAGGCGTGGATCAGCACCCCGTACACCGTGAACGCCGCCGACCCCACCAGGTTGATGATCCTCAGCCGCAGGATCGAGCTCATCATCAGCGACACGGCCACCAGCACCGACGCCACGTACCCCACGATCTCCAGCACCATCTGTGAATCCATGACCTCGTATCCTGTTCCCCGGAATCATCCCCGCACACGCCGACGCTTGGAATCTACCAGCCTGCGGGCGAGGGCGCATGCCCGCACGAGGAAGCGGGAACAGCCTGGCCCGCAGACTGTTCCCGCTGATCGTCCTTTAGATGGTTATTACCCACCAACTTTACCCGTTGCGCAGCTTCATCTGCCAAGTGATCGCAGCAGACCGGCCAGCTCGCGCTCCAGCAGGCTCCAATCCTGAGCGGAAGCGGTCTCGACCGCAATCCTGAGACGAGCGGCGGTGCTGCGGGCGGAAGGGGGGAGGGTAGCATCCCCGGCCATGCGCTTCAACTGCGAGCGATTAGCGCGCCTCGCAAAAAATGTTTGATCGCGGGTCGCGGCGGCGATGCGCGCCGATTCGATCCACGCACCCAGCTTCACCTGCTCCTCACCCGCCATCTGCGGCACCAGCTCGCGCCCCTCTTCGAGAAGCGGTTCGAGGCGTTCGGCGGGCTCACCGGCGCGGCGGGCGATTTCGTGGTAGATGCCGGCGGGCGCCGCGGCGGAGATGCCCTCCAGGAGCATCGCGGTTTCGGTGGCGAGCTGGGCGGTGCCGGGGTCACGCCCGCGCACGGCGAGCTCCAGGTCCACCAGGCGCACGCCCAGGCGGATGGCGCGCGCGTCATCGGTGAGCCCGTCGCCGGCGCCCCTGGTGATACCCCACGGGCTCGCGTCCCACCCGGCCGGGAGCGCGTCGGCCTCGACCGCAACCAGACCGCGATCCGCAGCGAAGCGTGTCCACAGCCAGGGCGCGAGCGCCACCCCCGTCAGCACCGCCGCGACTGCCAGCCAGCGCGGCGCGAGCCCGCGGCGGCGCGACGGGGCGTCGTGGATCGGCGTCACCTCGGGAGTGGCGTGGGTGTGCGTCACCTCGGGCGCGACGGGGATCGGCGTCACCAGGGAGGCGGCCTTGATCGGCGTCGTCTCGGGGGCGGCGCCCTCCAGCTCTGCCGTGATCGCCACCGCGTCCGCGTAGGCGTCGAAGTCGTCCTCCGATGTGGCGAGCTCGGTGAGGAGCTCGTCGCGCCGGTGCGCGTCCAGCCGCCCGTCGAGGAGGGCGGCCAGGCGCTCTGCGTTCTTCATCTTATCCGTCATCGGGTGCCCTCCACCTGCGCGCCATACCTATTGGATGGACGCGTAAAGCGTTTGTCGCGCCATCCGCTCATTCCGCCTCCAGATTTCCGAGGAGCGAGCGCACTTCGTCCGGAGTGATCCCCGCGGCCTGCAGGTGCCCGCGCAACTCGTTCAGGGTCCGCTCGATGCGCCTGTACAACGGCTTCTGGGGCAGCGCCAGGCCCCGCGCGATGTCCGCCACGCTGAGATCCTCCCAGAAGCGCATCCGCAGGATCAGCCGGTCCTCCTGATCCAGCCGGTCCAGCGCGCGGCCCAGCGCATCGTGGAGCTGCGTCCGCTCCGCCTCCGACTCGGCGCGCTCCGTCAGGTCGTCGGCGGATGCGGGGCCGGGGGTGTGCTCCAGCTCGTCGGCCCCCACCTGCGACGGGCGCAGCGGCGTGCGGGCCGGGAGCCGGGCGAGCATCCGCGCGAGCTCTCCTTGCGACGCATCGGTGTCGCCCGACGTGCGGAGCACCTCCACGGCCTGATCGAGGCCGTAGCCGTCGCGGCGCACCAGCGTTTCCAGGCGCACGGCCACGGGCCCCTCCCGCCGCGCCGCGGCCGAGGGACGCCAGCGGCCCCAGCGGGATACACGGTACTCACGAAAGAGCATCGAGACCACGACCGTGAGATACGTGTTCAACGAGCTCTCGCCGCGGAACTTGCGAAGGGCGGCGTACTCGTCTTCCACAAGCTTCATCCGCGCCCACGACGTGAAGTCCTCGCCCTCCGCGCCGGCCAGCCCGTGCCGCCGGCACAGGAGCGCACAGACGCGGTCGATCCAGGGGAGGTGTTCGAGGAAGAGGGCCTCGAGTTCCTTCCGGCTCGGCATTCGTTCCAGTGGGCTGGATGGGTGGAGGCACTTCGGGGCGGCGCGCTGAAGGTAGAGGGACTCCTTTGCGCGAACAATGTTCCACCAGCAGAATTTGCGCCCGCAGAACGGCTTAATACGCGCGCAGCCGCTCTCTCTGTTCACCTGAGGCTTGGGCCAGAGGCACATTCGCGCGTGACCCGGAGTGGCGGATGGTTGCGGCGACCTGAAGCGGCTGCGCTTCCGTGCATCCACGTGGCGCCCCGGTCGGGCCGGGTTTGCCGCCGCCGCCCATGCGCGGTATCGTGCACGGCCCACCGCCGCTTTCCACACTCGCCGCCCGTACTTCCGCCCGTGAGCGCCACCGCCACTCCACATCCGCGCGAGGTCCTTTCCCGGGGCGAGCAGCGCTTCGAGCGGCTGCGGAACCGCGCGGGGTTCGTGTTGGCGCCGCTGGTGTTCGCGGCGTTGCTGCTTGCGCCCCTGGACGGGCTGAAGCCGGAGGCGCACCGGCTGGCGGCGGTGATGGCCGCGGTGGTGGTGCTGTGGATCACGGAGGCGCTCCCCATGCCGGCGACGGCGCTGCTGGGTGCGGCGGCGTGCGTGGTGCTGCGCGTGGCGCCCGCCAAGGAGGTGTTCGCGCCCTTTGCCGATCCGCTGATCTTCCTCTTCATCGGCTCGTTCATCCTGGCGCGGGCGATCTTTCTGCACGCGCTCGACCGGCGCGTGGCCTTCGCGGTGCTCACGATTCCGTGGATCGGCGGGCGGCCCGCGCGGGTGCTGCTGGCGTTCGGGGCTGTGACGGCGGCGCTGAGTGCGTGGATGTCGAACACCGCCACCACCGCCATGATGTTCGGGATCGGGATGTCGATCCTGGGCGTGATGCGCGGCTCGGCGGCCGGCGGCTCGGCGATCGATCCGCGCTACGCCACGGGGCTGATGCTGATGACCAGCTTCGCCGCCTCCATCGGCGGGCTGGCGACGCCCATCGGCACGCCGCCGAACGTGATCGGCATCGGGTTCATCCGCACGCTGCTCAAGGTGGAGATCACCTTCTTCGAGTGGATGTCGGTGGGGGTGCCGGTGGTGCTCGTCCTCTTCGCCGCGCTCTACCTGTACCTCAACTGGCTGTCGCCGGCGGGGGTGAGCACGCTGGGCGAGGGCGCGGAGCTGATCCGCCGCGAGCGCGCATCGCTGGGCCCCTGGACGCGCGGACAGCGCTCCGTCGCCATCGCGTTCGGGGTGACGGCGGCGCTCTGGATCGTGCCGGGGGTGTTCGCGCTGGTCGTGGGGGAGGCGAGCCCCGTGTACCGCGAGATGAGCGCGCGGGTGCCGGAGGCGGTCGCGGCGCTGGTGGGGGCGTTTCTCCTCTTCCTCCTGCCCGGCAGCGCGCCCGGGGAGAAGGCGATCGACTGGGAGCAGGCGGTGCGGATCGACTGGGGGGTGATCCTGCTGTACGGCGGCGGTTTCGCGCTGGGGGTGCTGTCGTTCAACACGGGTCTGGCAGAGGCGGTGGGGCGGGGGATCACGAGCCTCCTCCCGCTCCACGGCGACTTCGGGCTGCTGGTGGCGTCCGTGATCGTGGCGGTGCTGGTGAGCGAGACGACCAGCAACACCGCTTCGGCCAACATGGTGGTGCCGGTGGTGATCTCCATCGCGACGGCGGCGGGCGTCGATCCGCTCGCCCCGGCGCTCGGCGCGACGATGGCGGCCAGCCTGGGCTTCATGCTCCCCGTGTCGACGCCCTGCAACGCGATCGTCTATGGCTCCGGCTACGTCCCGCTGATGCGGATGGTGAGGTACGGCCTGATCCTGGACGTGATCGGCGTGGTGGTGATCGTGGCGGCGGTGTCGATTCTCGCGCCGGTGTTGCGGTGAGGAAGTGCTGAGTCCTAAGTGCTGAGTGCTGAACCGCGGTGCGTGAGTGCGTGAGTGCGTGAGTGCCCTCATTGTCATCCAGAGTGACGCGCCTCAGCGATCTCGCCCGCACGTAGATCCATGGCGCGGAGCGAAGGATCTACTGCGCGTTCCGAGGGACTCGTGGCTACCGGCCGTCCTCTTGCCTCGCCCGCTAGATCCTTTGGTCGCCGCAGGAGCACCGCGTGCGACGCCAGGCGTCCGTGGGGCGGCTTTCTCAGGATGACAAGATGGGGGGCGAGGTCCGACTCCAGCACTTAGCACTTAGCACTTAGCACTTAGCACTTAGCACTTAGCACTTAGCACTCACCCTCCCAAACTCCTATCTCGCCTGACCACATGAGCTACCGTTTGCAAGACCTGCTATCGCTGCTGGACCTCGAGGACATCGAGGAGAACATCTTCCGCGGCACCAATCGCGACATCGGGTCGGGGCGCGTCTTCGGGGGGCAGGTGCTGGGGCAGGCGCTGGTGGCGGCGGGGAGGACGGTGGGGGACGACCGGGTGGCGCACTCGGTTCACGGATACTTCATCCTCCCCGGCGACCTGAGCGCGCCCATCGTGTACCTGGTCGACCGGCTGCGCGACGGGAAGAGCTTCACCACGCGCCACGTGACGGCGATCCAGCACGGGCGCGCCATCTTCAACATGGCCGCGTCGTTCCAGGTGCCGGAGCCCGGGATCGAGCACCAGATGGACGCGCCCGCCGCGCCCGATCCCGAGGGGCTGCCGCGCGAGCTGGACCTGGTGCGCGCCGTCGCGGACCGCATCCCCGAGCCGCTGCGGGCCATCTACACGCAGGACCGCCCCATCGACTTTCGCCCCGTGCACCCGGTGGACCCCTTCCGCCCCACGCCGCGCGACCCAGCCAAGCACGTGTGGTTCCGCGCCGTCGGCGAGATGCCGGCGGACACGCTGCGCCACCAGGCGGTGCTGGCGTACGCGTCGGACTACGGGCTGCTGGGCACGGCGCTCCTCCCCCACGGCCTCACCTTTCAGCGCCCCGAGCTGCAGGCCGCCACCCTCGACCACGCCCTCTGGTTCCACCGCCCCTTCCGCGCGGACGAATGGCTCCTCTTCTCCACCGACAGCCCCGTCGCCACCGGCGCGCGCGGCTTCACGCGTGGAAGCCTTTACGACCGCGAGGGGCGGCTGGTGGCGTCCGTGGCGCAGGAGGGGCTGCTGCGCATGCGGTGAGGGAGGTTCAGGCGCCCCGCCTGTCCCAGAGCCGCTCGACTCCGTACTGGTCGAAGATCTCTTCGTTCGAGACGAGGACCAGGTTTTCCGCCTGCGCCTGCGCAACCAGCATTCGGTCGAACGGATCTTTGTGCGGGCCGTGGAGGCTGCCCGCGCGCTGGCCGTGCTCCAGCGAGACCGGAAGCGAGCGGAATCCGTTCGCTTCCACGACCTCAGTGAGGTTCTGAGCCAGAGCCTCCGCGCCGGGAAGCTTCCCGATCCGGGTCTTCGTTGCGATCTCCCAGGCGGTGGCGGCGCTGACGTGAACGACGCTCTCCTCATCGGCGATGGCCGCGCGGGCCGGTGGCGCCAGCCGTGCGTCCCCCAGCAGCCACCAGAGAAGAGCGTGGGTGTCCAACAGCAGCCTCATCCCTACTGTTCCCATGCGTCCAGCTCGTCGGCGGGAAGTGGATCGAAGAACTCGGCGGGGACCGTGAACTGTCCCTTCATCGAGCCGAATATCCGCTTGGGCCTGGTGCCGCCCACGGGCACCAGCCTCACCACGGGCTCCGAGTTCCTCGCGATCACCACTTCCTCCCCCGCGCACGCCTGTTCAATCAGCCGGGACAGGTTGGTCTTGGCGGCGTGGATGTTCACGATCATCCGCTGCTCCCTCGCTGGGTTCTCCGGTGTTCCGTTTGCTTAGCTAAGTATATAGCTAATGCGGAAACATGGCAATTCCACGATCGGATGGGTCACTTTCCCCATTCCTGTCGGCGCCGCCTCCCGCATCATTCCCCGAGAAGGTCAAAAGGGTGCAACTGTGGACTTCCGGCAACAGGAGGTAGCTGATGTATACGAGGCCGATTCACTGGATCCTGGGGTGGTCGCGCGCAGCCACGCTGCTGGCGCTCGCATACCTGGCGCGATGATCATCACACCGACGAGGCTCGCGATTGGGCTGCTGGCGCTGGGGGCGTCCGGGTGCGCGACGACGCGGATGGCGGTGCCGCCCACCCTGGCGGCGGCGCCGGAGTGGAGCGTGCGCCCGCGCAACCAGTGGCGCCCCGACGGGCCGCTGCGCGTGGGGCCGTTCGAGGCGCACCGCATCGACCGCCACGGCGTCCGCCAGCGCGGCGGCATCGTGGACGCGCTCAAGGGGAAGACTGAGTTCCAGCAGCGCTACGAGTTCATCCTGCGCGACACCGCCGCCGCGCGCGACCTGTGGGCCGTGCGCTGCGACAACCGCGACATCGAGCGGGGCTTCAAGCTCGGCAGCGTGGAGCTGTCGCTGGACGACCGTACCTCGCTCGAATGCTCGCTGCAGCCGCCCGGCGAGCCGGCCAGGGCGTGGACGCTGCGCATCGGCGGGGCGGGCGATGGGGCTCCCGGCGGCACCCTGCGCCGCGACGAGGTGAGCTACGAGATCGAAGGTGAGAACCCTCCTGGCGGGCAGACGGACTGCTGCGGCGCGTTGGGATACGTCCTCCGGCGCGAGGGGCGGGTGATCGGCGCGGTGGAGCAGGTCCACTGGGGGAGCGTGCGCGTGGCCCCCGAGGTCGGGCGCGACGAGGGGAGCCTGCTCGCGGCCACGGCGGTCGCGCTCATCCTGCAGTCGAAGCTGATCCAGGAATCCTGAGTCCGTCGCCGGGGACGGTCAGTGGCGCGGGGCTGCGGTGCTGGTGGAGAGCGCGATCTCTCCCGATGGCACCGCGGCCCGCGTCACGTTCCGCACCGGGCTTCACCTCCGCGCGGCCGGGTCTACGCGCATGGACGCGACCACGTCACCCTCCATGATGCCATCCACCACGTCCATCCCCTGCGCCACCTGGGCGAAGACGGAGTAGTCGCGAACCAGGCGGGGATTGTCCTTGAGGTTGATGAACCACTGCGCGTCCCCCGTGTCGTGCCCGCGCGTGCTCATCCCCACCGACCCGCGGGGATGCGCCACCGTCGCGAGCTCGTCACGTAGGTAGCGGGGGTGGCCGACGTACTCGTTCGTTCCCGGACCCCCGCCCTGTACCACGAAGTCCGGCTCCACGCGGTGCCAGTTGCCGCCGTCGTAATAGCCGGCGCGCACCAGCGCGAGCACGCGTGCCGCCATCATGGGCGCCACGTCGCCGCGCAGCCGCACCACGAACGACCCTCCACCCGCGTCCCGCGACATCGCCACGCGGACGCGCACGTTCTTGCCCAGCGCCAGCGCGACGGCATCCGGCGCGAGATCAAACCGCGGCGCGGGCGGGCGGTCGTCGCTCGCCGGGCGCCCCGCCGCTTCGAGCAGCGCCACGCGTACGTCACGCTCGGACTCGTTCGCGCGGCGCACCCAGCGCTCGAACAGGGAGTCGGCGGCCGCACGCGCCGCGGGTGCGGAAGATCCCTTCAGCGCGATGGCGGCGGCGCGGACCGCCTGCGCCCGGTCGCCGTGCACGGCTGCAAGGTACACGTCGTCTGCCGCGTGGCCCACCAGCTTCGACAGCGCATCGATCGCCGCCTCCTGCACGTTGCCGTCGCGGTCGCGCGCGAGGGTGCGCAGGCGGGCCGTGTCGGCCAGCACGGCGGCGGCGCGGGCGGCGTACAGGCGCACGTGCCAGTCGGAATGCGTGGCGAGCCGGCCGAGCCGCGCCCGCGCCTGCTCCGGGGCGATCCGCGCTAGCGCGACCGCGGCGTGCGCGCCCGCGTGCCACGAAACCCCGCCCGCCGTGCGCCGCCGCGTGTCTCCGGGGAGCGAGTCCACCCATCTGGCCAGCACGCCCACCAGGGCAGAATCGGCGCCGCACGACGCCCCCGCCACGCCGGCCGCCCGCAGGCGCACGTGCCATACGGGGTCCGCCAGCGCCGCCCGCAGCGCCGCGCAGTCCGCGCCCCCGGTGGCGAGCGCGCGGTAGCGGAGCCGCCATGCCGGTTCCGGCCACGCACGCGGCGCGGCAACCGGCGGCAGCGAATCGCGCGCGGGGAACAGCGGATCGCGGATCCGCCCCAGCGCCCGGCGCGCGATCAGCCGCACCCGCGGGTCGGCGTGCCGCAGCCCGGCCGCGATCTCCGCGGCCGCCGAGTCGCGCCGGTCCTCGGCCACGAGCATCCGGCCGACCAGGGCCGAGTCGGCGCGCGTTTGCGCCCGCCCCGCGGCGGGCACCAGCAACAGGAACAGAATCCAGAGTTTCCTCATGCCACGCGCGCCCGAGTTTAAGGTTGGGGACGGGATTGTGTACCGCTGCTCGCGCCGCCGGACGAAGCTGTAGTTAATACCTCACGAATGAGGAGTCCAGTAGCGTGGGTTGCGTGAACATGTGCGGCGCGGTCTCTGCAACGCAGGTGGCCATCGCGAGATCGAGTACCCCGAGCCGAGCCCATGAGACGAGCCCTCCCCTGCATCGCCGTCCTGATCCTCGCCGCGCTGGCGGCGGGGTGCAGCAGGGACTTGGGCGGGCCGCGCGAGGTGCGGGAGGAGCCGCCCGGGATCGTGGAGCGCGCGCTCACGCCCAGCCCCACGCCCATCCCCGACTCCGCCCTCGCCCTCGCGGCGCAGATGGTGAAAAACCGCGTGGATCGCGAGTGGTTTCCCGGTGCGGCGCTGGCCGCCGGCAACCGCGCGCTGATCCAGCGGGTGGAGGCGTTCGGAAAGCTTACCTGGGATGAGGACGCGCCCGCCGTGAGCGCGGACTCCACCCTCTTCGACCTGGCGTCGCTCACCAAGGTGGTCGCCACGACGGCGGCGGTGATGGCGCTGGTGGAGGATGGGAAGCTCACCCTGGACGATCCCGTGCGCCGCTGGGTGCCGCAGTTCTCCGGGGGCGACAAGGACAGCGTCACCGTGCGCATGCTCCTGACGCACATGGGCGGGGTGCGCGCGGGGGCGAGCGACATCGCCAGCGAGGTGCCGGGCGACGTGCGGCGCTACCTCATCACCCGCCCGCTGGCGCTGAAGCCGGGCGAGGACGTGCTGTACTCGGACATCGGCTTCGTCATCCTGTGGATCGTGGCCCAGCGCGCCGCGGGCGAGCCCCTGCCGGCCTACCTCAAGCGCCGCGTGTGGGGTCCGCTGGGGATGGCCTCCACCCGGATGGGCGTGCCCACGCCGTGCGCGAAGTGCGCGCCGACGCTGCACCTGGAGGAAATGGAGGGTCCGTACACCGGCGGCTCGTACGACGAGGTAGCGCGGCGGCTGGACGGGGTGGCGGGGAACGCGGGGGCGTTCAGCACGGCGCACGACCTGGCGCGCTTCGCCGCGATGATCGCCAATGAAGGGCGGCTGGGGAACGTGCGCATATTCCAGAAGCGCACCGTGCGCGAGTTCGTCGTTCCGCAGCCGGGTGCCGGGACGCGGGGGCTGGGGTGGGAGGTGTACTGCAGCGAGGGCGTGGTGCCCGACCACGCGACGTGCAAGGACGTCTTCGCCTTCGGCCACACCGGCGCCACCGGCACTTCGCTCTGGATCGAGCCGAGCGGCCGAAGCTGGGTGGTGCTCCTCAGCAACCGCACCTACATTCCCAAGCAGCCTGACGCGGACATGCAGATGTTCCGGCGCCGGCTCTTCCGGGCGATCGTGCCCGGCGAGTAGCCGCGCGTCTCTTTGGGGACGCGCCGTGTAGCGAAGTCACCGCTGCGGCGCGTTTGAGAGGAATACGCTCGTGCCGCTTGCGCATCGGCCTCGTGTAACGTATGCATGGCGACGTGCTGCAAAGCACGCCTGCAGCGGGGTCTTTCAGGGCCCGGAAAGCGGGTTTCGTGCTGATTGAGGCGCGTGCGGAGCGAGCCGCGTCCGCCGTCAGTCGTTCCAACGGACGCGAGGGTGCCCGCGACGAGAGCCGCGGGCCGGTGCCCGAACACTTCCGACAGCACGAAGCGCTCTGATGCGCGGCTGTACCGTCCCTTTCCCGCCTAACCGTTGACATTGCGGAAGGCCTCATCACCCGAGCGACGACCATGGAAAGCACCCTGTCCTATCCCAAAGATGCGCCGCCGCTGGAGCTGGGCGCGGACGACGTCCTCCGCGTTCCGGAGCGGTGCCCGCACAACGGCCCCGCGCGCCTGGCCAAGACGGTGCGCGCATCGGAGCCGCCCGAGAGCCGCTGGCGGACGATGGTGGATTACGCGTGCAGCTTCGGCTGCCACATCGTCCACGAGGGGCCGGTGTGGCCGGAGGTGGTGCGCACGGAAGAGGCGGGGCGGCGGCTGGCGATCCTGGGGTAGGACGGGACGGAAGGCCTCACGCGGAGACGCGGAGAAAAAGGCCTCACACAGAGAACACAGAAGGAACTGAAAGTCACGGAGAAACCGCTTTTTTGCTGTTCTTCCTCCGTGTCTCCGTGTCTCTGTGTGAGCCATGCAGTTGCAGTTCCTCCGCGCCTCCGCGTGAGCCAAATGGATGACGGTGACACGAAGAAGCCCGGCGGCCGAAGTGCGGCTGCCGGGCTTCTGCTGTATCGCGAGCTTACGCTTCGGAGGGCGGCGGGCCGTCGCCCATCAGCACCTCGATCTCGGCGGCGGCGTGCTGCAGGATGCCGCGGGCGGCCATCACCAGCTCGCACCCCTCGCGGTAGAGGCGCATGTGGTCCTCGAGCTCCAGGTCGTCGCGGTCCATCTCGCGGCGGATCAGCTCCAGGCGCCGCAGGACGGTTCCCAGGCGCGGGGGCTCGCCGGCGGGCGGGGTGAGGGTGAACTCCTCGATATCGGGCACGATGCTCCTTAGGAAAGTGCTAAGTGCTGAGTGCTAAGTGCTGTTACTAAGCACTCAGCACTTAGCACTTGGCACTTCTGTTATTCCACCCTTACGATCAGCTCGCCGCGTGCCAGGCGGGCGCGGAGGCGCTGGCCTGGGGCAGCGTCTTCGGGGGCGCGGATCACGCGGCCGGTGGATTCGTCGCTCAGGAGCGAGTAGCCGCGGGCCAGTACCTTGAGCGGGCTGCGGGCCTCCAGCGCCTCGGCGGCGGCGGCGAGGTCGCGGCCCAGGGCGTCCATGCGGCGCAGGAGGCCGGCGCCCAGCTCCGCGTCCAGGCGATCGACGGCTTCGGCGGCACGGTGGACGGCGCCACGCGGGTGGCGCGCTTCGAGGGCCTCGGCGGACGCGTCGACGGTCTGGTGGAGGGCCTCCACGCGGCGCGTCAGGGAGGCGCGCAGATCGCTCTCCAGCCACTCCACGCGATCCGCGCTCTGCTGCAGGACGCGGCGCGGCGAGCGCGCTTCGAGGTACGACTCGGCGCCGTCGATGCGGGTGCGGAGGAGCTGGAGGCGGCCCAGACCCGCGCGGCGCACCTCGCCTTCCGTGCGGGCGACGGCCTGCGCGTGCGAGCGGAGGAGGCGGCGCACGGGGACGGAGGCGGCGCGGGGGAAATCGTCCAGCGCGGCCATGATGTCGCGCCCTTCCGGCACGGCGCGCTCGGCGCCGGCGGTGGGCGTGGCGGCGCGCACGTCCGCCACCAGGTCGGCGATCGTGTGGTCGGTCTCGTGCCCCACCGCCGAGATCACCGGGAACGGGCAGGCGGCGATGGCGCGCGCGACCTCTTCCAGGTTGTAGGCCCAGAGCGACTCCTTGCTCCCGCCCCCGCGCGCCACGATCACCACGTCCACCGGCGTCTGCCCCGGCCCGTTGCCGAAGCGGCGCAGCGCGGCCGCGATCTCGGGCGCCGCGCCCGCGCCCTCCACCGAGCAGTGCGACACGTACGCCGTCACCCACCACGCCTTGCGGCGCAGCGCGCGGTGCATGTCGTGCAGCGCCGCGCTCTGCGCCGAGGTCACGATGCCGATGCGGTCCGGCACCGCGGGGATCGGGCGCTTGCGGCCCTCGTCCAGCAGCCCCTCCTGGCGCAGCGTGCGCACGAGCCGGTCGTACGCCAGCTGCCAGAGCCCCTCCATTCCCGTGGTCGCCAGGCGCTGCACGGTGAACTGGAACTGCCCCTTTTTCGGATAGATCCCCACCTGCCCGAAGACGCACACCTCCATACCGTTCTCCGGCAGCGCGGGCAGGGCGCGCGCCGCGTCGGCGAAGAGGACGCACTGGATCTCCGCCCGGTCGTCTTTGAGGGTGAAGTAGCAGTGGCCGCTGGTGTACCGCTTCCACCCCGAGATCTCGCCGCGCACCCAGAGATTGCCCGCGGCCTCGCGCAGCACCTTGTCGCTGCTCTTCACGAGCGCACTTACGGTGCACGCGCTCTCCACCGTGCTCCCCGGACGGGCGGGGCGCACGGGCTCGGCGCTGAGGAGGGTCCGCTGGAGCATCGATCTCCGGGGTGTCGGTGGATGCGGCACCCAAAGGTATCCAAAGAGCGCACCCGGAACAACTGTGTCCACTACGGAGCGGTGCCGTGCGCGTAAGTTCATGCTGTATATGCCGTAGCGGGTGGCACCTACGGACCGGAATGACCTCACACAGAGACGCAGAGGGAACTGCAAGGGCACAGAGAACCTCGCTTGCGGTTCTTTCGGTTCCCTCTGTGGCTCTGTGGTGCGCCGTGCAAAGGCGGCGTGTTCTTGCGGGTGAAAGTCCCGCCGGAGGAGTTGACGGTACACCTCCGTAGCTACGGGCGGGTGGCGACCGGCGACGGGAGACACCGAGCCGTCCGGACAACGG
>DASVQP010000049.1 GCA_036389135.1 Longimicrobium sp. | reverse complement strand
CACGCGGGCGGCTTCCGTGCCACTCACCATGCGCGGACTGGCAATCAGGAACTGTATGTAGTGGCTATCAATCACCTTGGATGCGTTCATAGCTGTAAGCTACCTGCTTACAACCAACTGCGTAACTCCTATCTGTGTGAGGCCTTTCGCTGTTGAGGCACGGAAAGCGGCGCCCGGCTCCGAATGGAGACGGGCGCCGCTTTCACTCCGTCGCGAAGGGTCCTTCCTTACTCCGGTGCGAGCCGGACTTCCGCGGCCCGGGGGCCCTTCGGATCTTCCTGGATCTCGAACTCCACGCGATCGCCCCGCTTCAGGGAGCGGAACCCATCCATCTGGATGGAGGAGTGGTGGACGAAGACGTCCTTGCCGCCGTCGTCGGGGCGGATGAATCCGAACCCCTTGTCGTCCTTGAAGAACTCGACTGTCCCAATCTGTGGCATGATCCCTCCGCGATGGACGGTACCGCATCGGCGCCGGCTCGTCGTCCCGTCCGACGCCGCTCCGGACTGCTCGCAGGGTGCGACTTCTAGCAAGGAGCGTTCCCGTCACGTGTTTCGTGACGGCCTTGGGTCCCTCGTGAGCTCCAGCACCGCGACCTCAGGCCGGCAGAGGAAGCGCACCGGGACGTGCACCGTCCCCACCCCGCGCGAGGTGTACACCTGCGTCCACGGCCGGCGCCGCAGCCCCTCCTCGTACAGGTCCGGCCGGACGGCGGGGTTGCGCAGGGCGCCGATGAAGGGGAGCCGCACCTGCCCCGCGTGCGTGTGCCCGCTCACGATCAGGTCCACCCGGTCGTACTCGCGGCGGGCGAGCTCGGCCTGGTCCGGGTCGTGGGCCAGGAGCAGGGTGAAGTCGCGGGTGTCGGGCGGCGGCAGGGCGTTCATGGACGGGCGCCCGTACGAGTAGTCGTCCACCCCCGCCACGCAGAAGCGCGCGCCGTCCACGTCCAGCATGCACGCGCCGTTGGTGAGGTCGCGGATCACGGGGTGCCCCCTGAACTGCCGGTGCCACGCCTCGATCCCCACGATGTAGTCGTGGTTCCCCGGCACGGCGTACACGCCAAAGGGTGCGCGCAGCTCGTCCAGCGCGGAGATCACCCGCCCGAAGTCCGGCGCCTCGTCCGCCGCGAAGTCGCCGGTGAGGGCGATCAGGTGCGGCTCCTCCTCCATCGCCAGGCGGCAGGCGCGGCGCACCAGGGAGAGCGGCGTCCCCTGGCCCGCGTGCATGTCCGTGAGGAGCGCGATGCGGAACCCTTCCAGTGCGGGATGCAGGTCCTTGACGTGGATCCGCGGCCGCGTCACCTCCAGCCAGAGCGGCTCCACGAGGAAGGCGTACGCGGCCAGCGCGGCGGTGGCGGCCGCCGCGGCGGCGATGGTGTTTCGGGTGGGGTGGTTGGTCATGCGCGCGGGGCGGGGCAAGGGGCGGGCCGGGACAGCGGGGAATGGGGAATGGGGAATGGGGAATGGGGGCGGAGCGGGGGCAGGCACGGGCAGCCACGCGGGGCGGCCCCTACGGGTTTCGGTGCGGAGGGCGTGAGTCGCGGTGGTGGCAGGGGGTGGGCAGACAAGCAGGTCACTGCGTTGCGGCGGGGGGCGAGACGGGGCAGGGGCGGGCGCGATGAATCGCGCCCGGGACGTGTGCGCCGCGCGACGATGCACGCGTACGCCCCTCTCCCAGCAGTTTGGGAGAGGGGCAGCGAGGAACGAGCGGGGTGAGGGCCTGCGATGTCTGCCCCATTCCCCATTCCCCATTCCCCATTCCCCGCTGTTTCCCCGCGCCCTTGCTCCCGCGCCGCCTCCCCCGCACATTCCGCCCCCGAACGCAGGACCCGATACCGAACCAGAGAACCATCCCGAGGAACCATGGTGCAATCCGTCGCGTCCGCCGACGATCTGGCGCTGCTTTCACTGGCCCCCGTGCGCGCCATGCTGGATGAGGTCGCTTCGTCCGTCCGCGTCTCGGCGGATGGGGGCGTCGAGGTGGTGAACGAGGAGACGCTTCGCGGGGAGGGGATCGACCGCCTGGTGCGCGCCGCCGTCTTCGCAGACGACGAAGACGTGCGCGACTCGGCGCGGTGGACCATCGGCGAGGTGGGGCGGCGGCTGGGCGTGGCCCCGGCCTCCATCCACGAGCTCTACATGGCCCGCGGGCGCGGCGAGGTGAGCGGCTTCACCGTGCCGGCCATCAACGTGCGCGCCATGTCGTTCGACACGGGACGCGCCCTCTTCTCCGCCGCGCGCGAGCTGAGCGCCGGAGCCATCATCCTGGAGATCGCCCGTTCCGAGATCGGCTACACGGACCAGCGCCCCGCCGAGTACGTGGCGGTGATGACCGCCTCGGCCATCAAGGCGGGGTGGAGCGGCCCGCTCTTCGTGCAGGGCGACCACTTCCAGCTCAACGCCAAGAAGTACAAGTCGAATCCCGACGCGGAGATGCGCGCCGTAAAGGACATCATCCGCGAAGGCCTGCACGCCGGCTTCTACAACATCGACGTGGACACCTCCACCCTCGTGGACCTGTCGAAGGAGGGGCTGGACGCGCAGCAGGAGCTCAACTACCGCCTCTCGGCCGAGCTGACGGCGTACATCCGCCACTACCAGCCGCGGGGCGTCACCGTCTCGGTGGGCGGCGAGATCGGCGAGGTGGGGACGGAGAACTCGACCCCCGAGGAGCTGCGCGCCTACATGGACGGCTACAACCGCGAGCTGCAGCGGATCGGCTCGCGCGAAGGCACGGCGGTGGACGGGCTCGCCAAGATCTCCGTGCAGAGCGGCACCACGCACGGCGGCACCGTCCTTCCCGACGGCACCATCGCGGACGTGGCGATCGACTTCGAGACGCTGCGCACCCTCAGCCAGATCTCGCGCGACGAGTACGGCCTTTCGGGCGCGGTGCAGCACGGGGCGTCGACTCTCCCCAGCAGCGCCTTCGGCAACTTCCCGGACATGGAGACGGCCGAGATCCACCTGGCCACCAACTTCCAGAACATCGTCTACGACCACCCGCAGTTCCCGGCCGAGCTGCGCGAGCGGATGTACGAGCACTGCCGCCAGAACTTCCCGGACGAGCGCAAGCCCACGGACACGGAGCAGCAGTTCATCTACAAGGCGCGCAAGAAGGCCCTGGGCGCCTTCAAGCGCGAGCTGTGGGACATGCCGGAAGCCCACCGCGCCGCCATCCGCGCCACGCTGCAGGAGCAGTTCGACTTCCTCTTCCGCCAGCTCCGCGTGAACGGCACGCTGGACACCGTGCGCGCCATCGTGCCGCTGCCCGAGGTGCGCCACGCCGGCCCCGGCGCGTTGCGGATGAAGGCGGCCGAGGACGACTGGGACCTGTCGGACTGAGCGGGAGAGCGTGAACAGGCGGGGCTGCGCAGCGATGCGCGGCCCCGCTTCTTTTTGCCTCACACAGAGACACAGAGGGTACGGAAAGAACAGCAGAAGAAGTTCTCCGCGGCTTGTAGTCCCCTTCTGTGCCCTCCGTGTGAGGCTTTTCTGTTTTTCTTCAACGTGACTTCCTCCTGCGGAACGGATTGTGCTTCCCCCCGCACCCCGGACCATTCCCCGCACCCGTTTACACTACGGGCGCGCCGCCGTCCTGCTGTGCCTGGAAACGGATGTGAGCATCGACACCATGACCCTCGAGTCGCCGGACGCGGCGGACGACACCCTCCGCGTACGCGCCAACAAGCTGGACCTGTTGGAGCGGCTGGCCGACGACCTGGCGCACGAGATCAAGAACCCGCTCCACTCCATGGTCATCAACCTGGAGGTGCTGAAGCGGCGGGTGGCGCGCGCCGTCGGCGAGACCGACGAGATGCAGCGCAACTTCGCCGTGCTCAGCGGCGAGATGGAGCGCGTCAACCGGCGCATCGAGCTCCTCCTGCGGCTGTCGCGCCCCGGGCGGGGGGCGGAGACCACTACGCTCCGCGACCTCACCGAGGAGTTGATGGAGCTGATCCAGCTGGAGGCACGCCAACGCGAGGCCGCCGTCGATTTCAGGCCCGGCGAGGGGGCGACGCGCGTCTTCATCCCACGCGAGCCCACGCGGCAGGTGATCCTCAACCTGGTGCTGGACGCTCTCGACGCCGTGGGGCCCGGCGCCACCATGAGCATCGTGCTGGACGAGGCGGAGGGGAGCGCCGTCCTCTCCGTGGAGACCGTCGGGGCGGGGCTGGAGCCGCCGGCCGAGAGCGCCGAGCGGCTGGCCGTGGCGCGCCACCTGGCCGAGAAGATGGGAGGGCGCGTGGAGGGCGACGCGGCGGGGATGCGCGTGCTCAAGGTGCCGCTGGCACGTTGAAGTGGCGGAGGCGCCGCCCGGCGCCATCTGCATACTGCGTAGCGGGTTGCGGTGCAACGGGTTGACCGCGCCCCGCCGCGTTCCTATCTTGCGGGTCCCTATATATATCAGGCAACACCTCCAGGGCGACGGCATGCTTCAAAAGATTCTCGTAGCGGACGACGAGCGCCACATCGTCGAGGGGCTCCAGATGCTCCTGGCGGATGACGGATATGAAGTGGACACCGCCACCGATGGGAAGACGGCCTGGGAGATGGTAAAGGGCGGCGGCGGGTACGGCGTCGTCCTGGCCGACCTGCGCATGCCGGAGCTGGACGGGCTGGCCCTCTTCGCCAAGATGCGCGAGGCCGGCATCGCCAGCGAGATCATCATCATCACCGGCAGCGCCTCGGTGGACAGCGCGGTGGCGGCGATGCGGGAAGGGGCGTACGACTACCTGGAGAAGCCGCTCAACGTGGCGCGCCTCAAGGCCCTCCTTCCCAAGGCGCTGGAAGCATACCGGGTCAAGCAGGCCAACCGCACGCTGGAGGAGAAGCTCAAGAACCTCACGCGCTTCGGTGACCTGATCGGCCAGTCGGAGGAGATGCAGTCGATCTACGGCACCATCGAAGCGGCCGCACCGTCGAACGCCTCGATGCTGATCGTGGGCGAGAGCGGAACCGGCAAGGAGCTGGTCGCACGCGCCATCCACGACAAGAGCAACCGCCACAAGGGCCCGTTCATCGCCATCAACTGCGCGGCCTTCCCGCGCGAGATCCTGGAGAACGAGCTCTTCGGCCACGAGAAGGGCGCCTTCACCGGCGCGATCAACGAGAAGGCCGGGTGCTTCGAGCTGGCCGACGGCGGCACGCTCTTCCTGGACGAGGTCGCGGAGATGGAGCCCGACATCCAGGTGAAGTTCCTGCGCGCCCTGGAGCAGCGCTCCTTCCGCCGCCTGGGCGGCAAGAAGGAGGTGCACGTGGACATCCGCGTGGTGGCCGCCACCAACAAGAACATCCAGCGCGCCATCGACGAGGGGAAGCTCCGCGACGACCTGTACCATCGCCTGGCGGTGATCCCGCTCGTCCTGCCGCCGCTGCGCGAGCGCCGCGGCGACGTGCGCATCCTGGCGGAGGCCTTCCTGCGCCGCTTCGCCGAGGAGAACGGGAAGCCGCTCAAGGGGTTCGCGCCGGAGACGCTGGAGTTCGTCAACAGCTACCGTTGGCCGGGCAACGTCCGCGAGCTCAAGAACGCGGTGGAGCGCGCCGTGATCCTGGCCCGCGGCGACATGGTGACGCTGGCGGACATGCGCGCCCACGAGCTGCTGGTGACGGAGGACCGCGAGATCCGCCTTCCCGTGGGCACCAAGCTGGAGATGGCCGAGCGCACGCTGATGCTCAAGACCTTTTCCTTCGTGGAGGGCGACCACCAGCGCGCCGCCCTGATGCTGGGCATCGACGAGGACGACCTCCGCAACCGCCTCAACCGCGCCGTCGCAGGCGACGCCGTTCCGGCCTGAGCGCGAACGTCTCCACCGGTGGACACCCGCCGCGTCCCGGTTGCCGGGGCGCGGCGGTGTTTTTGGCGAGGTTTGGGAATTGGGCGGGCCCGCCAACACCGGGGGCTGAAGCCCCCGGCTGGAACCACGGAAAGGGGGCTGAAGCCCACTCGCGAGCCGCAGCCAGTCCGCGGAGGCGGACTTCGTGTGGTTCCAGCGGCGAATTCATTCGCTCTGGTATGCGGCCGGGGCGGCGCCGGCGTTCAGGACGCGCCGAGATCTCGCCCCCGAGTCCGCGCAGGCGGACTTTGTGCTTTTGTTGCTGCGAGTTCACTCGCCCGCATTAGTCTGGTCCAGCTCGCCCGGTACCCCGCCGACATCCGTTCCCCGCGCATGGCACGCGGATTGCCCCTGTCACTCTGCGTTCCGACTGTAGTCGCGCCTCCGGACCGAGGCGATTCGCGGAGGTTGCAATCCGATGGCGGCGAAGCGTATCCTGCTGATCGAAGACGAGCCCGGCGCCCGGGAAGCGCTCTCCAGCCTGCTGGCTGAAGAGGGCTACGAGGTGTGCGCCGCCGCTACGGGCGAGCGCGGGCTGGCCGAGCTGCACAGCTTCCACCCCGACACGGTGGTGTGCGACTTCCGCCTTCCCGACATCGATGGGCTCCAGATCCTGCGCACCGTGCGCGACACGGCGCCGTGGGAGGTCTGCTTCATCGTGGTGACGGCCGGGTGCGGCGGCGAAGAGACCGAGCACCGGCTGGCCGACGAAGCCGACTACTTCTTCCGCAAGCCGATCGACATCCCCCGGCTGTGCAGCGCGCTCGCCAGCGCGGACGATCCCGGGAACAGCTACCTGGCCCTCGGAACCTGAACTCCACCGGACGGTACATGCGTGACCATGACGACCTCCCCTACATCGTGATCGAGCGGCGCGGGGAGGGCGGGGCATTCGTGCTGGGTGTGCTCGTGGGCTTCGGCGCGGCGCTCCTGCTGGCGCCGCGCTCCGGCGCCGACACCCGGCAGTCCTTACTGGGCGCCGCCCTCGGCGTGCGCGAGGCGCTGGGCGACCGGGTGGACGGGGCGCGCGGCGTGGTACAGGAGCGGGTGACGGCCGTGCGCGGGGCGGTGGACGCGCGGCGGGAACAGGCGCGCGCCGCGGTCGCCACCGGCCGCGGCGCCGCCCGCGATGCCCGCGCCGATCTCCTGCGCCGGGTGGAGGAGGCCAAGGCGCTGCGCCGCTCCGGCCGCTCGCCGGGAGCCGTGGAGGCGCCGCCGCCCCCCGAGGCGGAGCTGGTGGTGCTGTCGGTCGACACCGAAACGGATGCGGGCGAGCTGGCGCGATAGGACCCCTCGCGCCCCGGGCGACGCCTCGCCCCTGCGGGAGCGGCGGGGGAGGACGCGCGCGATCACCGTTGCGCGGGCGGCGCGCATCGCCGTGCGCCGCATGTGGCGCAACGGGTGGGACTTCACCGCCCGCGTCTGGAACAAGGCCGGCGAAGACAACATCTTCTTCCTGGCCGGCTGCATCGCCTTCAACGTCCTCCTGGCGGCCGCCCCTTTCTTCCTCCTCATCGTCGGCGTCCTGACCTACGTCCTGCAGCGGACGGTGGAAGATCCGCGGCAGGCGGCGGTCGGGTACGTCCTCTCCATCCTCCCGCCCTCGCAGGAGGTGGTGGGGTTCACGCGCCGGATCGTGGGGCGGGTGCTGGAGGGCGGGCCGTCGCTGGGCGCCATCGGTCTTCTCCTCTTCATCTGGGCGTCGACCGGGCTGTTCGGCACGCTGCGCTCGGTGCTCAAGGACATCTTCGACCTCCCGGAAGAGCGGGGGATCGTGGCGGGGAAGATTTTCGACCTGCAGATGGTGCTGGTGGCCGGCACCCTGCTCGTCCTGAACACGGGAATCACGCTGGCGCTGGAGGCGGCGCAGCGCTTCGGGGTCGAGCTGCTGGGAGTGGAGAATCGGCGGGCGACGCAGATCTTCGTGAACACCTGGCCCCGGCTGGCGGCGTTCGGGTTCATCTACCTGATGTTCCTGCTGATCTACCGCTTCCTCCCCGTGCGGCGCACCCCGTGGCGGGTCTCGATCGTCGCCGCCACCTTTGCTTCGCTGTCGTGGGAGCTGCTGAAGGGATCGTTCGCATGGTACGTGAGCGAGGTGGTGGACTACAGCCGCACCTATGGCACCCTGCTGGCGCCGGTCCTTTTGGTTTTCTGGGTGTACTACTCGGCGGTGGTGTTCATCCTGGGCGGCGAGGTGGCCCAGGTGTACGACCTCCTCCTGATCCGTCGGAAGCAAAAGGAGCTGCTGGAATGAAGTGCGTGAGTGCGTGGGTGCGTGAGTGCGGCCTTGCGGCGGCTCTGCTGGCGTTTGCCGGCGGCGCCGGGGCGCAGGGGCTGCCGACCGATCCTTCCTTGCTGGCCCATGGTGTGGAGGCGGAGGGGCGCGAGCGCTACCGCGACCCGCCGGTCAACACCGAGGGGCGCTACATCGTGGTGTCGCTGGACGAGCACCGCCTCTACGTCATGGAGGCGGAGCGCGTCGTCTGGTCCACGCTGGTTGGGACGGGGACGGGGACGCGGCTGGAGGGGGCGGGGCAGGAGTGGGACTTCTCCACGCCGCGCGGGATGTTCCGCGTGCAGCGCAAGGAAAAGGATCCGCGCTGGTACCTCCCGGACTGGCACTTCGTGGAGAACAAGCTCCCCGTGCCCGACGAGGACGACCCGAAGCGGTGGCAGCGCGGAATGCTGGGCACCTCCGCGCTCTTTCTGGGTGAGGGGATCGCCCTGCACGGCACCAGCCGGCCCGAGCTCCTGGGCCAGAACGTCTCGCACGGCTGCATCCGCATGACCAACGAAGCCGCGCGCGAGCTGTACTACGCGGTGGACGTGGGGACGCCGGTGATCATCTACTGAACAGCAGTGCCAAGTGCTAAGTCCTAAGTGCCAGGTGAACCGCGGTTCAGCACCCAGGACTCAGCACTTAGCACTTAGGACTTTTTTCCATGACCAAAACCGCAGCCGCCCCCAAGCCCGCCGACCGCATCGTCGTCCAGAACCGCAAGGCGCGGCACGAGTACCACGTCCTGGACAGCTGGGAGACGGGGATCGTGCTGCAGGGGACGGAGGTGAAGTCGCTGCGCGACGGGAAGGCGAACATGCAGGACTCCTTTGCGCGCGTGATGAACGGGGAGGTGTGGCTCTTCAACCTCCACATCTCGCCGTACGAGCAGGGGAACCGCTTCAACCACGAGCCCCTGCGTCCGCGCAAGCTCCTGCTGCACCGCAACGAGATCCGCAAGCTGATCGGCTCGGTGCAGGAGAAGGGGCTCACGCTCGTCCCCCTTGACCTGCACTTCAGCGGCGGGCGCGCCAAGGTGAACCTGGCCCTGGTTCGCGGCAAGCAGCTCCACGACAAGCGCGAATCCATCAAGGAGCGCGACTCGCAACGCGAGATCCAGCGCGGCCTCAAGGACCGCGCGGAGTGACGCCGAACGGCGGTGGTAGGGGCGTGATTCATCACGCCCGTGCCCGCCACCGCACCATCGCCCACCCGACCGCGCCGAAACCCTCGTAGGGGCAGCCCCACGTGGCTGCCCGTGCCCTTGGCATTCGCCGTCGCCCGCTTCGCGGTTCGCATTATCCCCCGGTAGGCCCATGAACTTCATTATCACCACCCTCCTGCTCAGCCTGGCGTCCGCGCCGGCGGGGCTCCGCGCGCAGCCCGGCCAGCCCTGGACCATCGAGTCCGGACCGCGTTCCTCACAGGTGAACGAGTCCACCGCGCGCGGGTACGCGGCGCTCCCCGCATCCGTGCTGGTGAGCGTGGGCGCGGAGGTGTCGTACGCGCGCGACGGCGTCGTGGTGCAGGTGGGGTCGCACCAGGTGGCGGTCGCGAACGGCGCCGCGCAGGTGACGGTCGATGGCACCGCTCGCCCGCTGGCGCACGCCGTCTATGCAGAGGGCGGCGTCGTCTTCCTGCCGGTCGACTTCTTTCGCGAGCTGCTCCCGGGGCTGACGGGAGGGCGGGTGCGGGTGGATGTGGCGCGGCGGTCCATCCGCGGCAGCGCGGCGCGCCCGGCCGGCACCGTCACGGAGGCAGAGGAGGAGGTGGCGGTGGCGCCTGCGCCGCGGCCGAACCCGGCGCGGCCGCCACAGCGGAAGCTGGTGGTGGTGGATGCGGGGCATGGCGGACGTGACCCGGGGGCGAGCGGACCCGGCGGAACGCGCGAAAAGGACGTAACGCTGGCGGTGGCGCGGCGGCTGGCGGCCATCCTGCGCGAAGACCCGTCGCTGGAGGTGCGGATGACGCGCGACCGCGACACTCTGATCGCCCTGCACGACCGCGCGCGCCTCGCCAACCGCTGGCGCGACGAGGGCCAGCCGGCGCTCTTCATCTCCGTGCACTGCAACGCGAACCCCAGCCGCTCGGAAAAGGGGTACGAGACCTACTTCCTGGCGGAGGCGCGCACGGCGGACGCCCAGCGCGTGGAGGCGTTCGAGAACGCGTCGGTGAAGTACGAGGATGCGCCGGTGGGCGGGCCGATGGCCTTCATCCTAACCGACCTGCGCCAGAACCAGCACCTGCGCGAGTCGAGCGATTGGGCGCAGCTCATCCAGAACCGGCTCCGCGAAATCCACCCTGGGCCGAACCGTGGCGTGAAGCAGGCGGGGTTCGCGGTGCTGCGCGGCGCGTTCATGCCGGCGGTGCTGGTGGAGATCGGCTTCGTCTCCAATCCCGCGGAGGAGCGCCTCCTGAACGGGGCCGAGATGCAGCGCGACGTGGCGGCGCAGCTCGCGCGATCGGTGCACGACTTCTTTGCGCGGTCGCAGCAGGGCTCCGCATCCCGTTGAGGCTTTACACAGAGACACAGAGGGGACGGCGAGAACAGAAGAGGGTTCCTTCCTGGCTTGCAGTTCCCTCCGTGGCCTCTGTGTGTGATGCTGTTGTTGTCGGACCTATGCGGGAGCAATCGGGTAGACACGAGCATGACGATGACCGCCACACCGATCCTCGCCCTCGACGTGCCGGACGCCGCCGCCGCCTTTGCGCTGCTGGAGCGCGTGGGGCCGGATGCGAGCTTCGTAAAGGTGGGGCTGCAGCTCTTCACCGCCGAGGGGCCGTCCGTGGTCCGGGCGCTGCACGAGCGCGGGTGCCGCGTCTTCCTGGATCTGAAGCTCCACGACATCCCCAACACCGTGGCGCACGCGGTCCGCTCGGCGGCGGGGCTGGGGGTGGAGCTGCTGACGGTGCACGCATCCGGCGGCGCCGCGATGATGCGCGCCGCCCGCACCGCGGCGGGTGAGGGTGGGCCTGCGCTCCTCGCCGTCACCGTCCTCACCTCCCTCTCCGCGGAGGAGACGGCGGAGGCGTGGGGGCGCGACGCGGTGAGCGCGGACGCGGAGGTGGAGCGGCTGGCGCGGCTGGCGCACGCGTGCGGGATGGACGGCGTGGTCGCGTCGGTGCACGAGCTGGCGGCGATCCGCCGGGCGCTGCCGCGCGACTTCCGCGTGCTGACCCCCGGCATCCGCCTGGCCGGCGACGACGCGGGCGACCAGTCGCGCGTCGCCACCCCCGCCGAGGCGGTGCGCCTGGGCGCGGACTACCTGGTGATCGGGCGCTCCGTCACCGCCGCGGCCGATCCCGCCGCGGCGATGCGCGCCGTACTGGACGACCTTGGCGCCCCGGCGCCGATGACCATAGATCAATGACCCGTCTCCTCCTCGTCCTCGCCTTTCTCCTGCTCCCGGCGGGTGCCTCCGCCCAGTCGCGGCCGGCGCCGCTGGAGGCGTTCGTGGCCACCGTGGGGCGCCTGTGGTCCGAGGGGGAGGCGTCCGCCCTGGTGGAGCTGGCGCCGGAGGACGGGCGCATCCTGCTGGCGCTGGGGAGCGAGGAGGCCGGCGCGGTGCAGGAGCGCCACGTCGCCGCCGCCCTGCGCGACCTGTTCCGCGACCGGGAGACGGTGAGCGTGCGCCCGACGCAGGTGCAGCTCTCGGGCGGCACGCCGTTGCGGGGCTTCGGCGAGCTGTCGTGGGTGTCGCGCCAGCGCGGCGTCACGCGGCCGGTCACCTCCACCGTGTACGTGGGGGCGGTGTTCGAGGGGAACGCGTGGCGGATCAGGGAGCTGCGCGTGCTGCGCTGACGCCGCACGCCTTCGGCAACACCGGCGCCCCGGCCGTCCTCCATCGAGAGGATCGCCGGGGCGTCGTGGCTTGACTCCCCCGCGCCGCCCGCCTACGATTGCGGGCCCCGGAGGCCGCCGCGCCTCACGCCGTCCAATTCCGTCCGGCCGATGCTGCAGACCGACACCGTAGCCGCCATCCAGACCACCGTCATCCGCGACTGGGCGGACCTGTTCAACTGGCCCGCGCTCACCGCGACCGGGCTGCGGGTGGCGGGCGCGCTCATCGTGGCGATCATCGCCAACTACGCGCTCAAGGCGGTGCTCCGCAGCGTGGAGCGGTCGTCGGAGAAGGACGGCATCGTCACGGCGCAGGAGCAGCGCACCCGCACCCTGCTGAGCCTGCTGCGCAGCATGGGGCGCGTCGTCATCTGGGTGATGACGCTGTTCATGGTGCTGGGCGCGCTCGGGCTGCAGCTCGGTCCGCTCCTGGCCGGCGCCGGCGTCGTGGGCCTGGCGGTCTCGTTCGGCGCGCAGTCGCTGGTCAAGGACGTCATCAGCGGGCTCTTCATCCTGATGGAGAACCAGTTCGGCGTGGGCGACGTGGTGCGGCTGGAGGGCGTTTCTGGCGCCGTGGAGCGGATGACGCTGCGCGTGGTAGTGCTGCGCGACGTGCACGGCGTGGTGCACGTGGTGCCGAACGGCGAGATCAAGAAGGTCAGCAACCTCACCCGCGGCTGGGCGCGCGTGGTGCTGGACGTGGTCGTCGCCTACAAGGAAGACCCCGACCGGGTGATGGCCGTGATGCTGGACGAAGGGCGCAGACTGTACGAGGACCCCCAGTGGCGCCCGCTGCTCCTGGAAGAGGTGCAGGTGCCGGGGATCGAGTCGTTCGGCGAGCACGGTGTCACCATCCGCCTCCTGGCGAAGACCCTTCCGCTGAAGCAGTGGGATGTGGCACGCGAGCTCCGCCGCCGCCTCAAGCTCCGCTTCGACCAGGAGGGGATCGACGTCCCCTTCCCCTCGCAGACGATGTACTGGGGCGAAGGCCAGTCTCCCGCCGAGCTGGCCACGCTCGCCGCGCGCCCCGATACCGGAGTGCCAGATGCGGACCGCTGACCACGGACGGCGATGTAGGGAATCCGGCTCCTGAGCTGGAGGGAAACGGGCAACCCGTCCCATTCCCCATTCCCCATTCCCTATTCCCCATCCATGCCGATCCGCTTCTACAACACCCTGACCCGCCGCGAAGAAGAGTTCGTTCCCCTGGAGCCCGGCAAAGTCGGGATGTACACCTGCGGCCCCACGGTGTACGCCCCGCCGCACATCGGCAACATGAGGACGTTCTTCTTCGCGGACCTGCTGCGCCGCTACCTGGAGTTCCGCGGCTACCAGGTGAAGTTCGTGATGAACCTCACCGACGTGGACGACAAGACGATCCGCGGGGCGCTGCGCGAGGGCGTGTCGCTGAACGACTACACGCAGCCGTTCATCGACGACCTCTTCCACAACTTCGACCAGCTCGGCATCCGCCAGGCGGACGTGCACCCGCGCGCCACGCACTACGTTCCGCAGATGGTGGACATCATCCGCCGCCTGCAGGAGCGGGGGATGGCGTACGAGGCCGAGGGCTCCGTCTACTTCGACATCTCCGAGTTCCCCGGCTACGGCCAGCTCTCCAAGGTCGACGTGTCCGCCGGCCGCCGCGGGGAGCGTGTCGCCGCGGACGAGTACGACAAGGATGACGTGCGCGACTTCGTCCTGTGGAAGGCCGCCAAGCCGGAGGATGCCACCGTCGGCGCCGTGTGGGACACGCAGTGGGGCCCCGGGCGCCCGGGGTGGCACATCGAGTGCTCGGCCATGAGTATGCAGGAGCTTGGCGAGACCTTCGACATCCACCTGGGTGGCGTCGACCTCATCTTTCCGCACCACGAGGACGAGATCGCCCAGAGCGAGGGGGCGACGGGGAAGCCGTTCGTGCGCTACTGGCTGCACGGCGAGTTCCTGCTGCTGGAAGGCGGCAAGATGGCCAAGTCCACCGGCAACATCTTCAACGTGCAGGACCTGGTGGAGCGCGGCGTGAAGCCGTCGTCGGTGCGCTACCTGTACCTGACGGCGCACTATCGCAGCAAGCTCAACTTCACCTTCGAGGGGCTCGCCGCCGCCGGCGAGGCGGTGCGGCGCGTGCGTGGAACCCGCGACCGCCTGCGCGACCACCCCGCCGCCCGCGACCCGGACCCGGCGGACACCCCCACCCTCCACGCCGCCGCCGACGAGGTGCTCGCCGCCTTCGCCGAGGCGATGGACGAGGACCTCAACACCAGCGTGGGGCTCGCCACGCTGCACCGGCTGGCCGGCGCCATCAACACGCGGCTTGAGGAGCTCGGCACGCACCCCATCAGCCACGCCGAGCAGGCCGCCGCCCTGGCCGCGCTGGAGCGCATCGACTCCGTCTTCGGCTTCGTGTCGCTGGCCGACCGCGAGTCGCAGGTGGACGAGGGGCTCGCCGCCTGGGTGGAGGAGCGGATCGCCGCGCGCCAGGCCGCCCGCGCAGCGCGCGACTTCGCCAGCGCCGACGCCATCCGCGACGAGATCGCGGCGCGCGGAGTGGTGGTGGAGGACACGGCGCAGGGGCCGCGCTGGTCGCTGGGGTCGTGAGGCGGCGGGGGTGGTGAAGGGGGCGATTTCGCGTTAAATTCGACCCCTTCGCCACCTTAGCTCAGCTGGTAGAGCACTCGATTTGTAATCGAAAGGTCGTCGGTTCGAACCCGACAGGTGGCTCTCGGCGCCTGCCGAACCGGATTGCGTGCCCCGCACCGATCCACTAGCTTTTCCACCCCGCCGCTCGCGGCGGGGAACTCCCGGGCGGGAGTAGCTCAGTTGGTAGAGCATTAGCCTTCCAAGCTAAGGGTCGCGGGTTCGAGTCCCGTCTCCCGCTCCTTGAACGGCCGGGCCGCAAGCACTTTGCTGGCGGCCCGGCTTTGGTTTTATAGCGCCCGTACAGTCGTGCGGATATGAGCTTACAGGGGCAGGGTCGGCTAGTGGGGAAGCGGATCGAACCCGCTTGGGATATCACAGGTTTCGGAAGGGCAAGAACTTTGCTTGGTCGCATCCACTCTGCGCCAGTTGATCGAAGAGGAACCGAAAGGCTTGACGGCGGGTATACGGTGTAGCGTATAATCAACGGCAACTAATCTGATGAGTGATACCTGCGAGGTCTACTTGCTTGATCCGGCTGACAAGGATCTGGAGAAGATCAAGCGCAAGGCCCCTGAACGCGCGATCTTCATACAGGAAGCAATCGCGATGGTGGAGGAGAACGGATGGATTCTTTCCACTCGATCCCAACTGATAAAGGAGCTGCGCACCAAAGACCAGATTGGAGAGATTCGGGATGTTGGAAGTGGTGGTTACAGGCTCTTCTTCTTCTGGAGTATCGAAGAGACGGTTCGGAAGCTGTTCATAACCGCCGTCGTAAAGAAGAGCGATGTGGTAGCGAGGGTGCGGCTGAACACGTATCTCGACGCCGCCAAGAAGATGCGAGATCGCTATCTTAACCAGGACTGATCTGATCATGAGCGAGAATTTTCCTACCCCCGTCCGAGCGACCCGCCTTCTAGACACGCTCCGTCACGAGAGTGACGCGATGGCCCTCGCGGAGCGCAAGCTCGGTAGCCGCCTTGTGCTTGCGCGGAACGTGCTTCGCCTTCGCGTGCAGCGCGGTATGACTCAGCGCGAACTCGCGGAGAAGGCCGGGATGCGCCAGCCGCGCGTCGCCGATATTGAAGCTGCGCGCTCGAATGCGCAGCTCGACACGATCGATGCGCTCGCGAAGGCTCTACACGTCCCCGCCGCGCGACTGATTGAGGCGAATGCTGTTCGTGCGCGCGCACGCTATGAGATCCGGCTCTCCCCCGACATGGTTGAGGAGACCGCTTGGGACCTTGACAGCGTCGAAACCCTTCTCTCGCTGGAGACTCTGGCTGGAGTTTCCCCCATGCCTGGGCTTACAGGTCCGATCCGCCTTATGACTATGGGGCTCCGTGACTGAGAGGACGGCGGGCGCTCCGCTCGCGGCAGGTGCAACGTTGCGCGGCATGTTCTTGCAGAATGTTCAGTTTACGAAGCAAGACGAGTGGGATCATCTTATCGAGGAAGGGAAGGGGATCACGACCAACTTCTCGATACGTGCCGTTCGCTTCCCCAACGGAGTGGTTGGGGTTGAATTCGGCGTAAGAATTGAGGAGGAGGGGATTCTAAGCTTGCGCGTTGACTACCGGGTTGAATTCGACATCAACAACCCTCCGGCAGATCCAGCATCATTGGAGCGCATCCAACGTGATGCCGCAGCGAAGCTTGCCCCGGTGGTGGTCTTCCCGTACATCCGTGAGACAATCCAGTCGCTCACAGCCAAGGCTGGTAAGACGCCCATTATTCTACCCGTCATCAACATCGGCGCGGCGTTCAAGCCGGAGAACATCGAGTTCGAGGACGTGGAAGAAGACGAATAGGGCGTCTGAGACTTTCTGCCAAGTTGCGCGCCGGCCACAACGTACCGGTAGCAGCTCACAGCGAGCCGCCGCTCCCTATTCCGTTGCCGCTCTTGGCGTTACCAGGGGGAAGGCGAGAGCGATTGGATGGGGCGGGTTCCTGCTGGGCCTGGACGATGCTCTGCCCGTCGGACTGTCCAGCACGTTTTTTCGCGCGGCGATTAGCCTTCCAAAGCCGGGGTCGCTCGAGTCCCGTCTCCCGCTCCAGTAAACTCCGGCGCCGCAAGCACTTAGCTCGTCGGCGCCGGAGTTGTTTCGGAACGGAGCCCAAAACCGGGCCAAGCTGATTAGAGGCCGACTGCAGTTGTGAGGCGAGCGGGCGGGGCCGTGCACACAACCTGCATGCGACGCTCCGCTATGAAAGAGAACACACCGAACGCGGCGCCTGCGAGCCCGCTGCACGATCCCGAGCGGCTCGGCGAGCTGCGCGCCACGGCGTTGCTGGATTCGCCCACGGAAGAGGCCTTCGACCGGCTGACCCGCCTGGCGTCGAAGCTGCTTCAGGCGCCGATCTCCACCGTGACGCTGGTCGACGATCAGCGGCAGTTCTACCTCAGCTGCACCGGCATGCCCGAGCCGCTCGCCAGCGCCCGGGAAACACCGCTGGAGATGTCGTTCTGCAAGCACACCGTGGTGCTGGGTGCGCCGCTCATCATCCCCGACACCCACGGCCACCCCATGGTGGGGGACAATCCCGCCGTACACGGCTTCGGAGTGAGGGCGTACGCGGGGATTCCGCTCCTCACCCCCGGCGGCCATGCCATAGGAACGCTGTGCGTGATGGACTTCGTCCCCCGCCAGTGGACGGATGACCAGGTCTCCAGCCTCACCGATCTCGCGGCGGCGGTCAGCACCGAGATCGAGCTGCGGATGGACATCGCGGAGCGCACCCGGGTGGAGGCGGCGCTCAACCTGGCCGTGCGCATGCGAGACGAGGTGCTGGGCGTGGTGTCGCACGATCTGCGCAACCCCGTGCACACGGTGTCGCTGAGCGCGGGGTTCCTGCTGGACACCCTCCCCAACGGGCCGCAGGAGGCGCCGGTGCGGAAGCAGCTCGGCATCATCGTGCGAGCGGCGGAGCAGATGGACCGGCTGATCCGCGACCTGCTGGACGTCGCGAGCATCGCGTCCGGACACCTCCCCGTGGAGCGGGGCCGGCGCGACGCGGTGGCGCTGGCGCGCGCGGCCTGCGAAACGCTGCAGCCCCTGGCGGAGGAACGAGGGCTCCGCTTCGAGATCCGCACCCCGCCCGCCCCGCTGCCGGTGCTGGCCGATTCCGACCGCATCCACCAGGTGCTCTCCAACCTGGTGGGAAACGCCATCAAGTTCACCCCGGCGGGCGGCCTGATTACGCTCGGCCTGCAGGCAGGCGAGGGCGAAGCGCGTTTCTCGGTGTCCGACACCGGTCCGGGAATCCCTCCGGATCAATGCACGCACATCTTCGATCAGTTCTGGCAGGCCGACCGCTCCGGGCGGCACGGCGCAGGCCTCGGCCTCGCCATCGCGCGTGGAATCGTGGAGACGCACGGCGGCGAGATCCGGGTGGCGAGCACGGTCGGCGTGGGCACCACCTTCACGTTCACCATCCCTCTGGCCGACGCGTGATCTCGCCGAGCGCACCGACGGATCAGCCCATAGCTCTTCGTTGCTGCGTTACGTGGACCGCGCCAGCCCCCCTGGAGTGGCCGGAGCAAACGGGACGTCGGGAACGTTTGCGCCGCTGGAGCTTGCCGGTTAGAGTGCGGCACAGATATTCGCTCATACTGGCACGCAGCGGAGGCTGATCTCCGCGCGTCGCGTTTCGGGCGGCGATCTTCGTGCTGGAAAGGAAAACACGCTCGGCGGCAGAGGGGATGCGGGGGAAATGAAGCGAGTACTGATGTACGACCCGTACCACGACTGTGAATTCGGCGCGCAGCGCTGCATGATCACGCTCGCGGAGGGGCTCAAGGAGCACGGGTACGAGCCGATCATCGCCACCGGCAAGGAGGGTGCGCTGAGCCGGAGCGCCCGGAAGGCGGGGCTTACGGTCGACATCATCCCGATCCCCAGGTCGCTCGACATCTTTGGCGGCGCGGCGCTGGCGGCTTCGCTGCCGCGCAAGCTGTTCCTCTTGCTGGAAGTGATGCGCTACGGCGCGCGGGTGTCCCGGCACGCCCGGCGCCACGGCGTGGACCTCCTGTTCGCGAACGAGCTGCGCAGCTGCCTCTTCCTCGTGGCAAGCAAGCTCCGGCTGGGCAAGCCGCTGGTGTGGGGGATCCACGGCGGGCCTTCGCAGGGGATGCTGTCGGCGTTCGCTTCGTCGGTGTCGGACCGCGTGATGCTGATCTCCAAGGCGGCGGCGAAGGCCATGCCGCCGCGCGCCCGCCGTCGGGCCGAGCCCAAGACGACGCTCAACTACATGGGCATCGACGCGTCGCGGTACCACGCCCGCACCAGCCCGCAGGCGCGCAACGCCACCCGCCGGCGGTTCGGTCTCCCCGAAGACGCGGTGCTCGTGACGACCGCCGGCTCCATCAGCCGCCGCAAGGGGTACGACACCCTGCTCTCGGCGCTGGAGCTCGTCGCCGGCGACGGATCTCCCGTGCACCTGGCGATCGCGGGGGCAATGGCGACGGGCGGCGATCCCGAGTACGTGGCCGGTCTGCACCGGCACGTGGCGGAGAAGGGCCTCCCGGTGACCTTTGTGGGGTGGCTCGACGACCTTCCGGAGCTGCTGGCGGCCAGCGACATCTTCGTCCTGGTCTCGCGCGAGGAGGGGCTCGGCATCGTGACGCTGGAGGCGATGGCGACCAGCCTTCCCGTGATCGTGACGTACGCCGGGGGCAGCGAGGAGACGGTGGTGGACGGCGAGAGCGGCCTCATCATCCAGCCCGACGACCCCGCCGCGCTGGCCGACCGGCTCCGGATGCTGATCTGCGACCCGGGTCTGCGCTCGCGCCTCGGCCAAAGGGCTCGCCAGCGATGCGAAGAGGTGTTCAGCGAGAGTGCCTACAAGGCACGCTTCTTTGACCTCGTGCGGAATGCATAGCGTGCACGCGGCGCAGCTGCCCGTCTCCCCACCCTCAGGCACTCCATGTCCATCGAATCGGAGCAGGATCTCCTCGGGCTGAAGCGCGCGGGCCACGTCGTTGCGCTGGCGCTGAAGGCGATGCGCGATGCGGTGCGTGAGGGGATCTCGACGGCGGAGCTGGACGGGGTGGCGGCCGGCGTGCTCAGCGAGCATGGCGCGCGCCCCGCCCCGAAGATGCACTACCGGTTCCCCGGCTCGTCGTGCATAAGCGTCAACGAAGAGGCGGTGCACGGCATCCCAGGTGCGCGCGTGCTGCAGAAGGGTGACCTGGTGACGCTGGACGTGACGGTGGAGCTGGACGGCTACTACGCCGACGCGGCGGTCACGGTGGGTGTGCCGCCGATCTCGGATCAGGCGCAGCGGATGCTGGAGTGCGTGGAGTCGGCCTTCTGGCGCGGCGCGCGGGCGGCACGGGCGGGAGAACGGCTCGCGGTGGTCGGCGGCAAGGTCGAAGCGGAGGTGGAGCGTCACGGCTTCAGGGTCCTGCGCGACCTCTGCGGGCACGGCATCGGCCGCGGGATCCACGAAAGCCCCACCGTCTGCAACTTCTACGACCCGCAAGACAGGACTCGCCTGACCGAGGGGCTGGTCATCGCGCTGGAGCCGATCATCTCGGTTGGCGCGCGCTCGTCCCGGACGGCGGCGGACCGGTGGACCATCACCAGCGCGGACCGCAGCCTCACGGCGCACTACGAGCACACCATCGTAGTCACGCGTGGCAAGCCGCTCCTCCTGACAGCTGCGTAGCCGAGCCGCGGGGCCCACACAAGAGCCACAGAGCCACCGAGAGAACCGCGGAAAGTTTTCTCTGTGGCCTTTCTGTTCCTTCTGTGGCCTCTGTGTGATGCTTTTCGTTGTGTTTCGTTCCCCGCGCCGCGAGATCGCTAACCTTGTCGATTTCGCCTCCCGCCGTTCGTCGCATCATCAGAGCGGGGAATTACAGGCCACGACCGGCACCCGCCTCACACCCGAACCGAAAGAGGAACCCAGGATGCGATTCATGACCTTTGTGAAGTGCCCGGAGAATTGCGGCCCCCCGCCTCAGTCGTTCATGGAGGCGATGGGGAAGGCGAGCGAGGAGGCGAGCCGGGCCGGCACCCTGCTCGACACCGGCGGCCTGGCGCCGAGCGCGATGAGCACGCGCGTCCGGCTGTACGGCGGCACGGTGAACGTGGTCGATGGGCCCTTCGCCGAGACCAAGGAGGTCGTGGGCGGGTACGGGATCGTCGCGGCCAACTCGCGCGAGGAGGCCGTGGAGGGCGCCGTGTGGCTGATGAACCTGCACCGGGAGCACTGGCCCGGCTGGGAGGGCGAGGCCGAGGTCCGGCAGATCATGGGTCCGGAGGATTGCGACGCCGCGAACGCGCAGCCCTAGCCGCATCGCGCCATCACGCAGACGATCGCGCCGCCGTCAGGACCGAGGCGGCGCGTCGTGCGTGGGGATCGTCACCGCCTGCGTCCGCCGGATCCGACTCGGTACACTCTGAGCACCGAACGTGCAGGTTGGCGCGCGCGTGGCTACAAACGTGGTAGACGGGTTCTGTCGCTCCACTCCTTCCCAGCTTTCCAGGTACCCGACGATGCCGCGTATAGAAACTGTTTTTCGCCTTTTCGTCGCTTCTCCTTCGGACGTGGCTGAAGAGCGCGCAGTGGTTGACGAGGTGGTGAGCGAACTGAACCTCACCTGGAGCAAGCATCTCGCGCTCCGGATAGAGGTTATCAAGTGGGAAACTCACGCGTTTCCCGCGATGGGAGCGGATGCGCAGTCAGTCATCAATCATCAGATTGCCGACGACTACGACATCTTTTTAGGCTTGCTTTGGACGCGCTTTGGTACTCCGACGCCCAGGAGCGATTCGGGGACAGGTGAGGAGTTTCAGCGCGCGTATGATCGGTTCCGGGCTGATCCATCCGCACTCAGAATCATGTTTTATTTCAAAACCGCTCCGATTGATCCGACTAGCCTTGATCCCGATCAGTTGAAGCGCATCAACGACTTTCGGGAGCAGTTGGGTCCGAAGGGCACACTCTACTGGACGTTCGCAGGTCGGGAGGACTTCGCTACCCTCCTCCGGATCCATCTAAGTAGACAGGTGCAGGAGCTTGCGGCAGCGGCGGATTCTACCGGTGCCTCCGTGATGCTGCAGAACGCACGTGAAGCGCTGGGAACTGCCCAGTCCAATTTCACTGAATCGAGCGACGAGGACGAAGCTGGCTTTTTGGATCTTGTCAAAGATGGGGTCGAAGGGTTTGAGGCGATGTCTGGTGTCCTAACGGAGCTCACTCTAGAGACCCGCGGATACACATCTCGGATTGTCGAACGAACCAAAGAGATGGAGGCAGCTGTCGCGATCGCAGCGGACGACCCGAGGCCGATGTGGCGGGCAGCGAAGGCGTACGCTGACGACATGGAGACATTCGCCGCCCGACTGGATCAACAGCGTCCCCGGTTTGCGGCAGCGGCAGATCAAGCTTTTTCATCGCTCTCCGGAGCGCTTGCGTTGAGCACGGACTTCGCGCGGTCGGAAGAATCATTGTTGGGTATCTTAACAAACCTCCGCGGACTCATCTCGGCCAACATCGAATCCCGCGGTGTTATGGCCGACTTCCGAGACACCGTCGCAACGCAACCGCGAATCAGTACTCCCACCAACAGAGCACGGCGGAAATTCGTCGCGGCCATGGATCGGTTGTTGGAAGAGTTGGATCGAACGATAGGTCTCGGTAAGACTGTCGAACAAGAAACCCTGTCGCTGCTTGACTTAGGAGCCGATTGAGGGAGGTTGGGTTGTGGATTGCCCGCCGCCGCCCCCTCTCTGGCAACTCGGCGCGTTCCGAGCACAAACGTGCAGGTTGGCGTGGAGGGGTGCGATCATGACACGGTACTACGGACTATGAGCGGTCACGAGAACGGCGTTCTAGGGCGTACGAGCACGCGCTCCATCCTCACGGCCTCGGCGGCGCTGCTGCTGGTGGGCGGGGCAGGGTGGATGGCTTCCGCGGGGCCACGGATCGCGGCGGCGGAGAGCGGCGCGCCGGTGGTGGGCTTCGCGAGCGCGGCGGGGAGTGGGCCGGAAAGCGAGGCGGCGGCCGTCGTGACCGTGCGGCTGAGCGAGGCGGCGGCGCAGCGCGTGACGGTGCGTTACGCCGTCTCCGGCGGGACGGCGCACGCGGTTCCGCACGGCAGCGGGCAGGACTACACGCTGCCCGCCGGGACCCTCACCTTTCCAGCGGGGACGACTACGCGGACGATCCGCATCGCCATCGCCAACGACGGGATCAACGAGACGGACGAGACCGTGAGCATCCAGCTCTCGGCTCCCGCGGGGGCGGCGCTGGGGCGGAACACGGTCTACACACAAACCATCGTGGACGACGACCGACGCGCGCTGGTGAGCGTGCGCGACTTCGGCGCGCGCGGCGACGGCACGGCGGACGACACGCCGGCCATCCAGCGCGCCATCGAGTCCGTGTACGCGCGCGGCGGCGGGGTGATCGTCTTCCCCCGCGGCACCTACCGCGTCACCTCGGTGAACATCCGGGAAGGGATCACCTACGAGGGCTTCGGCGCCGTGATCACGCGCCCGCCCATGCAGGGGAAGTGGGCCCGCACCTTCACCACCGAGCGCGTGCTGTACTCGGGCGACGCCGACTCCAGGCCGCTCATCATCCGCGGCCTCACCTTCGACGGCAACTCCGCCAGCCAGGGCCCATACCAGCAGCACCAGCTGGAGCAGGCGCACCTCGTCTTCCTCTACGGAGACCCGGCGCGCCGCGGAAGGCTGCGCGCGGTGGTGGAGGACTGCCACCTGCGCAACGGGGTGGCGGACGGCATCTCCGTCTCCACCAACGTTGCGGCCAGAGTCTACAACTGCGATGCGGTGGACGTGTTCCGCGGCGGCTTCGTGCTGACGGGCGGGTATTCCAGGGCGGACGTGCATACCTTTACCACGCGCGGCACCCGCGACGCCACCGGGATCGACGTGGAGGTCGACGGGCGCGGCTTCGGCAACACCCTCAAGGTGGAGCTGAACCTGACGCGGCTACGCCTGCTGGCCGGCGATTTCGACATCGGAGTGCACGAAGGCTCCATCGTCACGGGGCAGGACATCGTGGCGAAGGCGCCGTTCTTTCTCTACGCGGAGAACTCGACGGTGCGCCTCCGCGACTGTGACTTCGAAGTGGGATACCCGGATTCGTTCGGCAACCGCATCGTCTATCCCAAGGACGTCACCTTTACGGACTGCACCTTCACCACCCGCGAGCGCGTCGCCGGCGAGGCGAACCGCGGGATGCGCATCGCGGACGTGTACTGGAACTTCGACTGGGCGCAGGGGCCGCGGCGAACGAGGCAGTCGCTGACCTTCAACAACTGCCGCTTCGTCGTGGGCGAGGACGTGGAGCCCGCAGACGCCGTCTACGTGGCGAGCACCACCATCGACGATCCCGCGCACGCCAACGTCGTGACCATCAACGGGGGGACGGTCGGGCCGGGCTTCGACGCGGTCTTTGCGCCCGTCTGCACGCGCTGCGTGCGAAACCCATGATGCGCACCGCGTTTCCGGCGCGCGGGGCGCGTGGTACGTTGCACCGGCTGATGGGCAGCCCCGTTCCAGCACTGGAGGAGCAAGGCACATGAAGAGATCATCCGGCCGCGCCGCCGTCTGGGTGCTCGTGCTCGGCGCATGCGGCACTGCGGGCACCGAAGCCCCGCCGTCGAGCCCCGCGCCCGCCGTGCAGCAGCCCGCCGCGCAGGCGGACACCGCGCGCCGCGCCGCCGCCGGCACCGCGCGCCGCCACAGCGACGCGGATGTACGATTCATGCAGCACATGATGGCGCATCACGCCCAGGCGCGGGTGATGACGGCGATGGTGCGGCAGCGGAGCACCCGCCCCGAGATCCGCCTGATCGCCGAGCGCATCGACGTGTCGCAGGACGACGAGATGCGGCAGATGCGGAGCTGGCTGCGGCGCCACGGCGTCGAGGCCCCGTCCGCCGATGCGCACGCCCACGGCGAGCACGCCTCGATGCCGGGGATGCTCACCGATGCGGAGCTGGCGCGGCTGGCGGCGGCGAGGGGGGCGGGGTTCGACCGGCTCTTCCTGGAGTACATGATCCGCCACCACGAGGGCGCGGTGACGATGGTCGCCCAGCTCTTCGCCACACCCGGCGCGGCCCAGACTTCGGAGATGTACGGCTTCGCCACCGACGTGAACGCGGACCAGCGCGCGGAGATCGCCCGCATGCGCGCGCTGCTGTCCACGATTCCCCGCGGCTGAGGCGCGCAGCGGAGCGCCCCAGCGAGAGTCCCCGACACCTCACCGAAGAACGAGATGAAAATCGAAACGACGGCTGCAAGGCTCGTGATGGCCGCCCTGCTCCTGGGCGCGGCGTGGACGCCCGCCGGTGCGCAGGCGCGCGACCCGCGCATCGGGCTGCGCGCGGGGTGGATGAACGCGGGGGAGGCCGCCCGCAACATGGCGCTGGTGTCGCACACGCCGCGCCCCGCGGGCTTCTTCGATCCGCAGGACGTGAACAACTTCGGGCTGGTCAACGCCGACCTCGCCTTCCAGGGCAACACGACGTTCATGGGCGGCTTCCACGGCATCCAGATCTACGACATGACGGACGTGCGGCGCCCGCGCCTGCGCGGCACCATCGTGTGCCCCGGCGGCCAGGGCGACGTGTCCGTGCACCGCAACCTCCTCTTCATGTCGGTGGAGGAGACGCGCGGGCGGGTGGACTGCGGCACGGCGGGGGTGGAGGGCCCGGTGAGCACCGAGCGCTTCCGCGGGGTGCGCATCTACGACATCAGCAACGTCGAATCGCCGCGCCAGGTGGCCACCGTGCAGACGTGCCGCGGCTCGCACACGCACACCCTGGTGCCGGACCCGCGCGACTCATCGCACGTCTACATCTACGTAAGCGGCACCGCGCCCGTGCGCCCCGGCGCCGAGCTGGCGGGGTGCTCGGGCGGGCGCCCGGAGCAGGACCCCAACACCTCGCTCTTCCGCATCGAGGTGATCCGCGTGCCGGTGGCCAATCCGCAGCAGGCGCGCATCGTCAGCACACCGCGCATCTTCGCGGACTCGGCGGGGAACGTCGCCGGGCTGTGGCGCGGCGGCCGGCACGGCGAGGGGACGCAGGAGACCGCCGAGACGGACATGTGCCACGACATCACCGTCTACCCGGAGATGGGGCTGGCGGCGGGGGCGTGCTCGGGGAACGGCATCATCCTGGACATCCGCGACCCCGCCAACCCGCGGCGCATCGCGGAGGCGACCGATCCCAACTTCGCGTACTGGCACTCGGCCAACTTCAGCAACGACGGCCGCAAGGTGATCTTCACCGACGAGTGGGGCGGGGGAGTGGCGCCCCGCTGCCGCGCCAGCGACCGTCCGACGTGGGGCGCCAACGCCATCTTCACCATCACCGCGCAGCGCCGGCTGCGGCTGGCCAGCTACTACAAGCTGCCGGTGGCGCAGACGGAGACGGAGAACTGCGTGGCGCACAACGGCTCGCTGGTCCCGGTGCCGGGGCGCGACATCATGGTGCAGGCGTGGTACCAGGGCGGCATCTCGGTGTTCGACTTCACCAACCCCGCGAAGCCGGTGGAGATCGCATTCTTCGACCGCGGCCCCATGAGCACCAGCGAGGTGGTGATAGGCGGCTACTGGTCCGCGTACTGGCACAACGGCCACATCTACGGCTCGGAGATCGGCCGCGGGCTGGACGTGTTCGAGCTGCGCCCCAGCGAGCACCTGACGCAGAACGAGATCGACGCCGCGAAGCTGGTGCGCGAGGAGACCTTCAACCCGCAGCTCCAGACGCGCATGGAGTGGCCCGCCAGCTTCGTGGTGGCGCGCGCCTACCTGGACCAGATCAAGCGAAGCAACGGCCTCACCCGCGCCCGCTCCACGGCGGTGACGAGCGCGCTTGCCCGCGCGGAGCGGCTCAGCGGCGCGGCGCGGCGCACGGCGCTCAACACGCTGGCCGCGCAGCTCACCCGCGACGCCGCCCGCTCCCGCGACGCCGCGCGCGTGCGGATGCTCGCCTCCACCGTGCGCGACATCGCGGCCGGACGGCGCCAGGCTTCGGCGGCGGACTGACCCGGTCCACGCGCTGAAAAGACGTACGAGACGAAGCCCCTCCACCGCATCCCGGTGGAGGGGCTTCGTGCCTGCGGAAAACGTAAGTCTTGCGCACTGTCCCGTCGGCAACGCAAACTGTAACGCCTCCCCCGTTATCTCCCGCGCCTCCATCTGGATGGCCCGCTTGATCGAGACTCAGCTTCAATCCCCCGCCGAGGTTTTCTACGAGCGCTTCTGCGCCATCGTCCCGCAGTCGGGGCGGGTGGCGCCGCTGCGTCACGACTCGGACAGCTACAGCCCGATCTTCAGGGCGCTGGAAGCGGCCGAGACGAGGGCGCTGCGCTACGCCCGCAACGCGCTGGGCCTCCCCGGCTACCAGGCGATCGGGATGGTGGCGCGCATGGGCGCCGAGCTGGCGCGCTGGTCGCGCGACGACGGCATGGACCGCGGCGCGCTCCGCAAGCGGCTGCGGGAGGCGGCGGAGTACGGGGCGCCGGGCCCGCTCTCGCCGCACTGGCACCGGCTGGGCCTATTGGTGGCCGCGGCGATGCAGCCCCACCCCCTCCTCCGCGACCTCACCTGCGCCCCCACCGTGGTGTACGACGAAAGCGGCATCCGCGCGCAGTGCGGGGAGGCCGAGGCGGTGGTGCGCGGAACCCACTGGTACCTGCCCGTGGAGGAGGACCATGCCCGCCTGGTGGCGCTGCAGCTCGCGCTGGCGCTGCGGGAGCAGCTGGACGAGGGGATGGCGTAGGGGGGGCGGGCCCCCTCCCCGCTCGTCACCTCGCGGCCCCTCCCCCAATAACTATCTGGGCGAGGGGCGTTTTGCGTGTATCGGTGCCAGGCTGCGGGGGGCGGTCCCGAGGAGGGCACGGGCAGCCACATCGGACGGCCCCTACAGCTTTCGTGCGGTTCGGGCGGGGGCAACGAAGGGCAGACACGCAGGTCTGCCCCTGCCGGTCCTGACGCCAAAGGCGGCGGTCGCGGTGGAGGCGAGGGTGGGCGCGATGAATCGCGCCCCTACGGATGTGCGCGTTTTCGTGGGCCGGCGCGGCACGGAAAAGGCCGCGATCTTCCCCCTCTACCAGCAGTTTGGGAGAGGGGGGCGGGGGGGTGAGGGGTACGCCCCCTACCTGCACTCCCCGTCCGCGATCTGGCGCCACTTGTCGGGGTTGCGGCGCTCGTAGCGGTAGCCGGCGGTGTAGCGCGCGGAGGTCCGCTGCACCCGCAGCGCAACGGTGTTGATGTTCATCCGCGAGTGCGTCGTCCACGGTGTGGCGGCGGTGCAGCTCGGGCTGGCGACCGCAAGGTGCATCGCCGGGGCGCAGGCGCCCAGGGAGGCCACGGCCCCCGCGACGAACCCGGCCAGGACCATCTTCCTCATACGTCCCCCCTCGTTTCGAGTGTGCGTTCCGACGCTGAAGAATCCGGCAACAGGTTCCGTGCCACGCCAGGATTCCCACTTTCGCGACATCCCGTCCATTCCGTGTTAATTCATCGCTCACCCGAGACGGGTGGCGGTCTGGCGTGAAGGTGCTAAATTTTTCACACGATCCGAAACCACCGGCCGCATCGTCCGTAACGGGCGGCGGGCGGACGACGGACCGGATGCAACCCCGGGGCGGGGTCGCGCATCCAATGAATGCCGCCCAACCTCCCGGAGCACACGGGGGGCCCATCCCGCCTCGAGTGCGGGGGCGTTCCCACCATTCCAACTTCGCGGCCACCATGAAGCCGATCAGCGGACTCACCCTCGCGCTGCTCCTGGCGTGCGGCACATCAGCCGCATTCGCCCAGCAGACGCCCACGCAGCAGCAGCGGCCCGCGGGCCAGCCGGGCGCTCCCGGCGGGCGCCCGATGATCCCCCAGGAAGGCGGCGCGCAGCTCCGCGGCACCATCCTGGACGCGGCCACCGGGCGCCCCGTTCCCTCCGCCACGGTCGGCGTGTGGAGCCGGGCGGACTCGACGCTCGCCGCCGGCGCGGTGACGCGCCCGGACGGCACCTTCCGCGTGGAGGGGCTGCGTCCCGGGCGCTACTTCCTGCGCGTCTCGCACATCGGCCACACCACCACGAAGTCGGGCGAGATCGCCATCGCGCCCGGCGCCACCACGGCCGAGGCGCCGGCGGTGCGGCTGGCGGCGAGCGCGGTGCAGCTGGAGGGGATCACCGCCACCGGCGAGCGCAGCGCGGTGCAGATGTCCGCCGACCGCAACACGTACTCCACCAAGGACATGCCCACGGCGGCCGGTGGCAACTCCACCGACGTGCTGCGCAACGTGCCCGCGGTGGAGGTGGACCAGGACGGCCGCGTGAGCCTGCGCGGCAACCAGAACGTGGCGGTGCAGATCAACGGCCGCGCCGCCCCCATGCGCGGCGACCAGCTGGGGCAGTTCCTCCAGCAGCTCCCGGCCAACATGATCGACCGGGTGGAGGTCGTCCCCAACCCCTCGGCCAAGTACGATCCCGAGGGGATGGCGGGGATCGTCAACATCGTCCTCAAGGGGAACGCGGAGCTGGGGCTTTCCGGGGGCGTGAACCTGGCCGCGGGCACCAGCGACCGCTTCAACGGCTCCGGCAACCTGGGCTACCAGCGCGGGCGGGTGACGCTCTTTGGCAGCCTCGGCTACTTCGGCGACGGGCGCACCACGAGCGGCTTCAACAACCGCACGAACATCACCGGCGCGGGCTCGCCGATCAACTTCATGGACCAGCTCTCCAACGGCGCCGGGCGGATGCGGTCGCAGACCGTGAACACCAACACCGAGGTGAAGCTGGGGAAGACCAGCTCGCTGGCCTCCACGCTGATGGTGAGCGGGCGCGACTTCCGCAACGACACGCGCAACACCTTTACCCGCTTCGACGCGCAGCGCAACCCGCTCGCCGTCTCGGACGACCGGCAGCGCATGACCTCGGACGACGCCTCGTTCGATGGGACGCTGTCGTACCGCAACGTCATCAAGCCGCGCCAGAACGAGCTCAACGTGGAGGCGCGCTACAACCGCTCCGCATTCGAGCAGAGCAACGGCTTCACGCAGCAGCCGATGGACGTGAACGGCGCGCCGATCGGCAACCAGCCGTTCAGGACGCAGAACCTGACCGACTACGTTAACAGCGAGATGTACCTGATGGCGGACCTCACCCGCCTGGTGGCCGGGGTGCGGGTGGAGACGGGGTACAAGGGGCAGCTTCGCCAGGTGGACAACGACCTGACCACGCAGCGCTTCTCGTACGCGGACAACGCCTGGGTCAACAGCGGCGGCAGCAACGTCTTCGCCATCGACGAGCGGGTGCACGCGGGGTACGGCGTCTTCACGCGCCAGACGGGGAAGTTCGAGCTGCAGGGAGGGCTGCGCCTGGAGCGCACCGACCGCTCCACCAACCGCTCTGACGACGACCTGGAGCCGTTCAACGACTTCTTCCCGAGCGCGCTCGTCGCCTACAACGTCAACGCCGCGCGCCAGGTGAAGGCGAGCTACTCCAGGCGCATCCAGCGCCCGCAGACGCATATGCTCAACTCCTTCCTCTTCTACGAGGACCCGCTCAACCGCTTCCGCGGCAACCCGTACCTGCGGCCGGAGTACACGGACGCGTTCGAGCTGGGCTTCCAGCAGAGCGGCAAGCTGGGCTCGCTGCAGCTTACTCCGTTTTACCGGCACACGGAGGGGGCCATCCGCCGCGTCCGCACCACGCAGGGCGACACCATCACCTCCACCGTGGCAAACATCGCCACGGCGGACTCGTACGGCGCGGACGCCAACGCGTCGCTGCGCGCGGGGCGGCTCACGGGCTTCGTGGGCGGAAACGTCTTCCACCAGGACTCGGATGGCGGCACCGCGGCGGGCGCCATCTCCAGCTCCGGCCTGGGCTGGTCGACGCGCGCCAACGCCAACCTGCGCATCAATCCGAGGCTCGACGCCTCGGGCTTCGTGATGTACCGCGGAGCGATGAACACCGAGTACGGCCGCATCGGCGCCTTTGCGATGACGAACTTCTCGCTGCGCCACAAGCTCCTCAAGGACAAGGCGAGCGTGACGCTGCGCGTGCAGGACCCGTTCAACATGATGCGCATGCGCTCCTCCGCCGAGATCCTGGACGCCAGCCTCAACGATCCGAACGGGATCGAGGGCTACCGGGTAGAGACGGAGCGGAGGTTCGGAGCGCGCGGGGTGTTCCTGGCCTTCAACTACACCTTTGGCCAGACCCCCCGCCTGCGCACCCCGACCCCGCAGGAGCCCCAGTCCGACTCCAGCCAGCCGATGGGCGCCCCCTGACCGCATCGGTTGGATGACGCACGAAGCCCCGCGCCGGGATGTCCGGCGCGGGGCTTTGCGTTTGGCGGCTGGCCCCGAGCACCGGGGGCGGAAACCCCCGGCTGGAACCACGGGAAGACCGCTGAAGCGGTCTCGAGAACCGCCGCCAGTCCGCGGAGGCGGAGTTCGTGTGGTTCCAGCGGCCCTCATTCGCTCGTGGAACCGGGCTTCCCGCCGCGCAGAAATCGGGAGCGTCGCGCGGACCTCGCCCCCGAGTCCGCGCAGGCGGACTTCGTGCCGTTGTTGCAGCGAGTTCACTCGCCCGGTAACAACCCTCAGCTCGCCCGGATCGCCACCATCGGGTCCACGGACGCGGCGCGGCGCGCGGGGATCCAGCTCGCGATGAGCGCGACGGCGGTGAGGAGCGCGGCCACACCCGCGTAGAGCGCCGGGTCCCAGGGGCGCATGCCGTGGAAGAAGACCTGGAGCGTCCGCGCCGTCGCAAAGGCGGCGAGGGAGCCCAGGATCAGCGAGGTGCGCGCGAGCCGCATCGCGTCGGCTACGACGTGGCGGACGACCTGCTCCTGCCGAGCGCCGAGCGCCATCCGCACCCCGATCTCGCGGGTGCGGCGCGCCACCCCCTCCTTCACCACGCCAAAGAGCCCCGCGCACGCCAGCACCACCCCCACCACCGCCAGCGCACCCAGCACCCCCGCCGTCCAGCGCACCGGCGCGGCGAAGCGCGCGAGCCGCTCCTCCATCGTCATCACGTCGCGGATGAGCGCGCCGGGAGCCGCCGCCATCACCGCGCGCTCGACGGTGCCGGCCAGCCGCATCGGATCGCCCGTAGCACGCACGGCGATGCCTACCTCGCGCGGCGGGTGCTGGAAGGCGGAGACGTACACGACCGGCTGCACCTTTTCGCCGACGCCAGGCCCCAGCGGCCGCACGTCGCTGACGATGCCGACCACGCGGTACTTGGGGGTCGAGCTCCCCACGCTCAGCATGTCGTCCTCGCGCCGGGGGAGGATGTGCTGCCCCACCGGCTCCACGCCGGGGAAGAGGGTGCCCGCCGCCAGCAGGTTGACCACCGCCACCCGGTCCTCGCCCGGCGCGGGCTCGCGGCCCTCGATCACGGGAATCCCCATCGCCCCGAAGTAGCCGGGGCTCGCCGCGAACTGGTGCACGCTCTTGAGGAGCACCGGAAGGCGAAGCATGTCGGTGCAGGCGGGGCGGCAGTACGAGGTGACGACGTCGCGCGGGCCCGTCCCCGTCCAGCCGTCGCCGCTCATCAGGCTGGCGGCGCGCACTCCGGGGATCGCCCGCACGCGGTCCAGCGTGTCGCGCAGGTACGCGGCGCGCATTCCCGCGTCCGCGCGCGCGGGGAGGGTGACGTTCAGGGTGAGCGTGTCGCGCGGGTCGAAGCCGGGGGTGGAGGCTGGCCCGCCGTCCAGCGAGCCGCGCAGCAGCGTGCCTGCACCCACCAGCAGCGCCATCGACGCGGAGAACTGCGCCACCGTCAGCACGCGCCGCACCCACCCCTCGTAGCGTCCCGCCGTCGCACGGTCGCCCGTGGAAAGCCCCGACGCCAGCTCGCGCCGGAACGCGATCGCGACGGGCGCCAGCGCGCACAGCAGTGCCACCCCCACCGGCAGCGCGACGGCGATGAGGACCGCGCGCCCACCGCCGCCGCCCCACCCCTCGACCCCCCACGGCCACGTGGCGCGAACCACCCGTGTCAGACCGAAGCCCAGCGCCACCCCCAGCGCGCCGCCCGCGAGCACCGCCGCGCCCGCATCCGCCATGGCGAAGCGGAAGATGCGACGCGCGCCCGCGCCCAGCACCACGCGCATGGCGACCGCCGGCCGCCGCGATGCGCCCCGGGCCAGCACGCGCGCCGCAGCGATGATGCACGCGCTCGCCACCACCAGCGCGGTCGTGCCCCACAGCACGCGGAGGAGCGACTCTACGCCGGCGTGGCGGATCTCCTCCACCGTGACCAGCCCCTCCGTCCAACCGTGGCCGGCGGCGAGACGGTCCCATGCGGGGAGCACGCGCGCGGGGGTGTACGCGACCCCCGCATCCGCGAAGCCCAGCAGCGCCAGCCCGGCCCCCACACCGACGGCCAGCGTGAACACGACCGACGCCGCGAAGCCGGGTCGGAGCGAACGAAGGATGCGCGAGAAGGTGGGCATGGTGGTGTGGGTGGGGGAGGGGAAGGGGTCGCCCGCCGATCATCCTGCCGGTTCTGTACCAGCACGCCGGGATCAATGCGGAGGCAGGCACGGGCAGCCACGCGGGGCGGCCCCTACGGGTTTCGGTGCGGGGGGCGGCGGTCGCGATGGGGGAGAGCGCGGGCGCGATAAATCGCGCCCCTACGGGGCATCCGCGCAACACGCGCAGGCGGGGGAGGGGGCCTTGACTGCCCCGGAAGGTCTAGGTATGTTACCCGTCTTCTCTTCCCCGGGATGCGTGTAGCTGTACCGCGCTCCGCGGAAGAGCTGGAAAACGGGAAACCTTGCCCGATGGCACGGCAAGGTTTCTCTGTCTGTCGTCCGGGCTCAGCCCGGCTTAGGGGAGCAAGCTCGCGTAGCTCAGCCGGCAGAGCACTTCCTTGGTAAGGAAGAGGTCATGGGTTCGAGTCCCATCGCGAGCTCTGGCGCCTCCTCGTCGTCAAACCACCCGTACGGGATCCGGAAAGCACCATGGGAAAGGCTAAGTTCGAGCGCAACAAGCCGCACGTGAACGTCGGCACGATCGGGCACGTGGACCACGGCAAGACGACGCTCACGGCGGCGATCACGCGCATCCAGGCGGCGCAGGGGCTGGCGGACTTCGTCAGCTTCGACAACATCGACAAGGCC